>NZ_SISL01000160.1:0-12348 GCF_004307965.1 Verrucosispora sp. SN26_14.1
GGCCGAGCTGGCCCGACTCGCCGCCGCCGGGGTCGCCGGCGCGCACCCGGACGACTGGTGGGGGCTGCGACCGCTCTCCGACGACCGGCCGCTGGTGGACGAGGGGGAGCCGGTCCGGGTGACGCCGTCGGCGATGGAGAGCGCGCTGCGGTGCAGCCTGCGCTGGCTGCTGGAACGGCACGGCGGGAGCCCACCGGCCAGCGCCGCCCAGGGGGTCGGCAACCTGGTGCACGCGGCGGCGATGCTCGCCGAGGACGCCAGCGCGGACCGGGGCGCGCTGCTGGACTACGTGGCTGCCCGGTTCGACGCGATCGAGCTGGCCGCGCGGTGGATGGTCGGGCCGGAGCGGACCCGCGCCGAGGCGATGGTGGACAAGCTGCTGCGCTGGCTGGCCGCCAATCCGCGCCGGCTGCTCGCCATCGAGCACGAGTTCGCGGTACGCCTGGACGATCCGCACCGGCCGATCGAGCTGGTCGGGCGGGTGGACCGGCTGGAGGTCGACGCGGACGGCCGGCTGGTGGTGGTGGACCTCAAGACCGGCAAGTCCACCGCCGTGACCGAGCGGGACCTGGCCGAGCACCCGCAGCTCGGCGCATACCAGGCGGCGGTGGAGGCGGGGGCGTTCGCCGAGTACGGCGACGAGCCCGGCGGGGCGACGCTGGTGCAGCTCGGCACCGGCGCGCGGGACGCCCGGGAGCAGGCGCAGGCCGCGTCGACCGACGGACCCGAGGCCGGCTGGGCGACCGCGCTGGTCCGGCGGACCGCCGATACGATGGCCGCCGCCACCTTCGCCGCGGTCGCCAACTCGAAGTGCCGGGTCTGCCCGGTGCGGACCAGCTGCCCGGTCTCCGGGCAGGGACGGCAGGTGGTCGAGCCACCGACCGTCCGGCGACCGGAGCACCAGGAGTGAGCGTGCCAGCTCCGAAGAAGGCAGCATGACCCAGCCCGCCCTGTTCAATCCCACGGCACCGGCGCCCCGGGCGGCCGCCGTCGGTCCCCGGTACACGCCGGTGGAGCTGGCCAAGCTGCTGAGGTTGCCGGCGCCGACCCGGGAGCAGGCGGCGATCATCGCCGCGCCGGTGGAGCCGCTGCTGGTGGTCGCGGGAGCCGGTTCGGGTAAGACCGAGACGATGGCCGCCCGGGTGGTCTGGCTGGTGGCCAACTCGTACGTCCGGCCCGAGCAGGTGCTCGGTCTCACCTTCACCCGTAAGGCCGCCGGTGAGCTGGCACACCGGGTGCGTACCCGGCTCGACCAGTTGGTGCGCCGGCTGGGGCGGCGCGGACGGGACCCGCTCGACGACCCGTTCGCGGGCGAACCGACGGTGGCCACCTACCACTCGTACGCGGGACGGATCGTCACCGAGCACGGCCTGCGGGCCGGCTACGAGCCCTCCACCCGGCTGCTCACCGAGGCGTCCCGCTGGCAGCTCGTGGACCTGATCGTGCGCAACTACGACGGGGACATGTCGGAGGTGGACCGGATGCCCAGCACGGTCACCGACGCGGTGCTGGCGCTCTCCGGTGAACTGGACGAACACCTGATCGACCCGGACTCCCTGGCCGCGTGGACCGGCCGGTTCTTCGCCGACGTGCAGTCCCGTCCCGGGCGGGTCTACGCCGACGTGCGCAAGGCCCTCGCGCTCCAGCAGACCCGGTTGAAGCTGCTGCCGCTGGTGCGCGCGTACGCCCGGCGCAAGGACGACTTCGAGGCGATGGACTTCGCCGACCAGCTCGCCCGGGCCGCCCGGGTGGCCCGGGACCATCCGGGCGTCGGCGAGATCGAGCGCGGGCGCTACCGGGTGGTGCTGCTCGACGAGTACCAGGACACCAGCCACGCCCAGGTGGTGCTGCTCGGCGCGTTGTTCGGCGGCGGTCACCCGGTGACCGCCGTCGGTGACCCCTGCCAGTCCATCTACGGCTGGCGGGGGGCCAGCGCCGGCACCCTGGACCGCTTCCCGACGGAGTTCGCCCGCACCGACGGGGAACCCGCCCAGGTGCTCGGACTGACCACCAGTTGGCGGAACCGGCCGGAGATCCTCGCCGTGGCGAACGCGCTCTCCACCCCGTTGCGGGCGGCCGGCGCCCAGGTGCCGGAGCTGCACGCCGCGCTCAGTGTCCGCGATCCGATCCCGCACCGCAGCGCGCGTGGCGCCGCCGCCGGGACCGTGCACTGCGCACTGCTGACGACGTACGCCGACGAGGCCGACTGGATCGCCGACAGCGTGCTGGCCGCCTGGCGTGGTGCGGCGCGGATGCCGGGTGTGCTGCCCGAGCAGATCCCGGTGACCCTGCGCCCGACCACGGCGGTGCTGGTCCGGCTGCGCAGCCAGATTCCGGCGATCGCGGGGGCGCTGCGGGAACGTGGCCTGCCGGTCGAGGTGGTGGGGCTGGGCGGGCTGTTGGACACCCCGGAGATCCGCGACGTGGTGTGCACGCTGCGGGTGCTCGCCGACCCGACCGACGGTGCCGCGCTGTTGCGCCTGCTGACCGGTGCCCGGTGGCGGATCGGGCCACGGGACCTGGTCGCGCTGCACCGTCGGGCCAAGGCCATCGCGGCGGCCCGTCGCCAGCTCGCCGACGACGGTACGGCCGAGATCACGCCGGACCGGCTGGACGAGGCGACGCTGGTCGAGGCACTGGCCGACCTCGGCCCCGCGCAGGCGTACTCGGCCGAGGGCTACCTGCGGCTGCGCGCGTACGCCCGGGAACTGGGTCTGCTGCGGTACCGGCTGGACCAGTCGCTGCCGGAGCTGATCGCGGACGTGGAGCGGACCACCGGCCTGGACGTGGAGGTGGCGGTACGCGCCGGCGGCGAGGGCGCCGGCGACGCCGGTCTGGCCCGCAGTCACCTGGACGCGTTGGGCGACGTGGCCGCGCGGTTCAGCGGGGAGACGCCGGGGGCCACGCTCGCCGGTTTCCTGGCCTACCTGGCCGCCGCCGAGGACGAGGAGCGCGGTCTGTCGCCGGGCGAGGTGGAGGTGGTCGAGGGGGCGGTGCAGATCCTGACCGCGCACGCCGCCAAGGGGCTGGAGTGGGACGTCGTCTCGGTGGCCGGGCTGAGCCGGGGGGTGTGGCCGGGACCGGTCCGCAACTCCGACCACTGGCTGGGCGGGCTGGGGGTGCTGCCGTTCCCGTTGCGCGGTGACGCCGACGGGCTGCCCGAGCTGGCCCTGGTGGACGTGGACGACCAGCGTGGCGTGGCCCGGGCGGTGGAGGACTTCACCGACGCCTGGCGGGCCCACGACGAGCGGGAGGAGCGCCGGCTGGCGTACGTTGCGGTGACCCGTCCGCGTCGCCTGCTGCTCTGTTCCGGCCACTGGTGGGGTGAGGGCACCAAGCGCCCGCGCGGCCCGTCCGGGTTGTTGCGCGAGGTGCACGACGCCTGCCTGGACGCCGGAGCCGGTCACCTGGTCGACGAGTGGGCGCCCGAACCGTCGCCGGACGCGGTGAACCCGACGACCGAGGTGGTGATCCGGGCCGAGTGGCCGGCCGACCCACTGGGCGTACGCCGACCGACGTTGACCGAGGCGGCGGCGCTGGTGCGGCGTCACCTGACCGACGACGTGCCGGACACCCCGGACGACGAGGCGCGGGATCCGGAGGTGGACCGGTGGCGGCGGGAGACCGATCTGCTGCTCGCCGAGCGGGCGGAGTTGAGCCGGCTCTCCGGTCCGGTCGAGGTGACGCTGCCCGGGCACCTGTCGGTCACCCAACTGGTCGCGTTGCGCCGGGACCCGGCGGCGCTGGCCCGGTCGCTGCGTCGGCCGCTGCCGTCCGCACCGAACCCGTACGCCCGCCGGGGCACCGCCTTCCACGCCTGGCTGGAGCAGCGTTTCGGCGCGGACCGGCTGCTCGACACCGACGAGTTGCCCGGTGCGGCGGACGCCGACGCGGCCCCGGACGAGGTGCTGGCGGAGCTGCAACGGCGGTTCCTGAGCAGCGAGTGGGCGGACCGTACGCCGATCGAGGTCGAGGTGCCGTTCGCGACGGTGCTCGGCGGTGTGGTGGTACGCGGCCGGATGGACGCCGTGTTCCGCCGGCCCGGCGACCGCTTCGACGTGGTCGACTGGAAGACCGGTGCCCAGCCCTCGGGACCGGCGGCCGAGGTGGCCTCGGTGCAGTTGGCGGTCTACCGGCTGGCCTGGGCCGAGCTGGCCGGGATCCCGGTCGACCGGGTCGGCGCGGCGTTCCACTACGTGCGGGACGGGGCGACCGTCCGTCCGGCGGACCTGCTGGACGTCGACGGACTCTCCGCCCTGATCATGTCGTTGCCGGAATGTGGGCTGGACAGGTAGCGCGGGCCCGAATCCGTGGTACTGTGCCCGCGTTGCAGTTTTGGTTACCAGCTCTGTTTGCGCCTGGCGGATTGTGGCCCCAGGCGCTCTTTGTTATGTCCGGACCTCTCCGGGCGGGGCGACCAGCAGCGACAGAAGTTCCGGGAACCGCCCGGAGCTCTCACTCTTTCGGCCCCGCAACAGGTGCGGGTCCGACGTTCCGTCAAGGAGACGAAACAAGCATGGCTATTGGCACCGTCAAGTGGTTCAACGCTGACAAGGGCTTCGGCTTCATCACCCCGGACGGCGGCGGCGCCGACGTCTTCGCTCACTTCTCGGCCATCCAGAGCTCCGGCTACCGCAGCCTGGACGAGAACCAGCGGGTCGAGTTCGAGGTCGTCCAGGGCCAGAAGGGCCCGCAGGCGGAGAACATCCGTCCGCTCTGATCGCCGGGTTCACCCGCGCCGGCCGGGCCGCCTCCGTCACCCACTGGGATCGGAGGCGGCCCGGCCGTCCGCATGTCGGGCGCCGTTCGGCGGAACCTGAGTCGGTAATCAGCCGTCCAATCGTCGGGTGGACGACTGTCACCACCTCCCGGCCAGGGAACGCTGGGTGCCGGGGGATGAGCCGGGGGGATCGGCTCAGCTCGGGGAGGAACGACCATGGTGGGTTCGGCGGCGGTGCGGGAACTACTCCTGGTGGTCGCGGTGGCGGCCGTCGGACTGCTGCTGGCCACGGCCGTGGCGTTCGCTCCCTGGCCCGTCACGCCGGGCGGGGCGGCGCCGTCCGGCCTGGTGGACCTGCACGGCCCTGCCCCCGCGACCGCGCGGCCGGGCAGCACCGCCGGATGAAAGGAAGGGCCCCTTCCTAACGCCTCGGGTATAGCAGGGGTCCCCGGCTAACACCCGCCGCCGCCCTTACCCGCCTCCCCGGCTCGGCGGAGGCGTTAGGGTCGGAGCCGTGCCGACGCGCAGAGCGAGAATCCCAGCCGCGAAGTACCCCGTCGAGCGGTTCACCCTCGACAACGGCCTGCGGGTGGTCCTGACCCCCGACCGCAGTGCTCCGGTGATCGGCGTGGCGGTGGTCTACGACGTGGGCATACGGTCCGAGCCCGAGGGACGGACCGGCTTCGCGCACCTCTTCGAGCACCTGATGTTCCAGGGTTCGGAGAACCTGGAGAAGCTCGCCCACTTCCGGCACGTCCAGGGTGCCGGCGGCACCTTCAACGGCTCCACCCACCTGGACTACACCGACTACTACGAGACCCTGCCGAGCAACGCCCTGGAACGGGCGCTGTTCCTGGAGGCCGACCGGATGCGCGGCCCTCGGCTGACCGAGGAGAACCTGCGCAACCAGGTGGACGTGGTCAAGGAGGAGATCCGGGTCAACGTGCTCAACCGGCCGTACGGCGGGTTCCCCTGGTTGACCCTGCCGCCGGTCATGTTCGACACCTTCCCGAACGCGCACGACGGGTACGGCTCCTTCGACGACCTGGAGTCCGCCACCGTCGCCGACGCGGCCGACTTCTTCCGGCGCTACTACGCCAGCGGCAACGCCGTGCTCGCGGTCAGCGGCGACATCGACACCGCCGAGGCCGTCGAGCTGATCGAACGACACTTCGGCGACGTGCCGGCCCGTCCGGCGCCGGCCCGCCCGGACTTCGCCGAGCCGGCGCCGACCGTCGAGCGGCGCACCGCGTACGACGACAGGCTGGCCCCGCTGCCGGCGGTGGCCTCCGGCTGGCGGGTGCCCGACCCGATCGGGAACTTCGCCGACTACCTGCCCTTCGTGGTGTTGGCCGAGGTGCTCACCGACGGCGACGCCTCCCGGCTGGTCGAACGGCTGGTGCACCGGGACCGCACGGTCACCAGCATCGGCGGCTACCTGGGCTTCATGGGCGACCCCTTCGACGTGCGCGACCCGACCGCCCTGCTGATCCAGTCGCACCTGCCGCCCGGCGGCGACGTCGACAAGGTGCTGCGGACCGTCGACGAGGAACTGGACCGGGTCGCCACCGACGGACTCACCGAGGGTGAGCTGGCCCGTACCCAGGCCCGGATGGCCACCCACCTGCTGCGCGACACCGACGCGGTGCTGGCCCGCGCGCTGCGGATGGCGGTGCTGGAACAGCAGCGCGGTGAGCCCGGTCTGCTCGGCGAGCTGCCCCGGCTGGTCGGTGAGGTCACCGACGAGCAGGTCCGCGCCGCCGCGGCCACCCTGCGGCCGGAGCGCCGCGCGTCCGTCGAGGTGATCCCCGGAGGTGGCCGCTCATGAGCACGAGTACGCCCACACGAACGCTGCCGCCGCTCGGCCCGACCCGTCGGCTCAAGCTGCCCCGGCAGGCCGAACGCACGCTCGCCAACGGGCTCACCGTGATCGTGGTACGCCGCCCGGCGGTGCCGCTTGTGGAACTGCGTCTCTGGATGCCGTTCGTCCGCGCCCACCTGGCCCGGGGGCACCTGCTGGCGCAGACCCTGCTCTCCGGCACCGAGACGATGAGCAGCGTGCAGATCGCCGCCGAACTCCAGCGGATCGGCGGCGGGCTCTCCGCCGGGCTCGACCCGGACCGGCTGATGCTCTCCGGCACCGCCCTGGCCACCGGGCTGGACCGGATGCTGGAGATCCTCGCCGACGTGGTGACCGGTGCCAACTACCCGGCCGAGTGGGTCGGCGTCGAGCGGGACCGGCTGGTCGACGGGATTCGGGTGGCCCGCAGCCAGCCCGCCCATCTGGCCCGTACCGCGCTGCTGCGGCGGATCTTCGGCCGGCACCCGTACGCGGTCCAGACCCCGGAGCCCGAGCAGGTCCGGGCGGTCCGTCCGGCCGCCCTGCGGACGCTGCACGCCCAGCGGGTCCGACCCGCCGGCGCGGTGCTGGTGCTGGTCGGCGACGTACGCCCGGAGCGGGCGCTGGACGCCGCCGAGAAGGCGCTCGCCGGTTGGCAGGGCGGCGAGCACGTGGCCGAGGTGCCGCCGGTCCCGCCGCTGGAACCGGGCCCGCTGCTGCTGGTCGACCGGCCCGGTTCGGTGCAGTCGTCGATGCGGATGGCGTTGCCGGCGGTGCCGCGTACCCATCCGGACCACGCCGCGCTGCAACTGGCCAACCTGATCTTCGGCGGCTACTTCTCCTCGCGCTGGGTGGAGAACATCCGCGAGGACAAGGGCTACACGTACGGCCCGCACTCGATGGTCGAGCACTCGGTCGGTGGTTCGGTGCTGCTGGCCGCCGCCGAGGTGGCCACCGAGGTGACGGCACCGGCGCTGCTGGAGACCACGTACGAGCTGGGTCGACTGGCCACGGTGCCGCCCAGTCAGGAGGAGTTGGACCAGGCCCGCCAGTACGCCCTCGGCACGCTCCAGCTCGGCATCGCCACCCAGGCGGGACTGGCGTCGTTCGTCAGCGCGTACGCCGGCAGTGGGCTGCGACTGGACTTCCTCTCCGAGCACGCGGCCCGGCTGGCGAAGGCGACCGTCGACGACGTCACCGAGGCGGCGGCCCGCTACCTCGCCCCGTCCCGCGCGGTCACCGTCGTGCTCGGGGACGCCGCACGGATCGAGCCCTCGCTGTCCACGCTGACCCCGGTCCAGACCACACCGGCCACACCGTGAGCGGGCCCACCGGCACGGCGCTGCCGTCGGACGGCTGGGGACAGCCGATCGACTGGGTACGCGGGGAGGCGGCCCCGCCGCTGGCCCGCTCCACGCTGGACCGGGCGGCGCATCGGCGTACCGACCCGCAGTGGTTGGCGGGAGCCTGGTCCGGCGCGCGGGTGCTGGTGCTCGACGTGGAGGCCGGCGGCCGGGCGCTGGTGCGGACCGACACCCCGGTGCCGGAGCTGGTCCTGGTGGCGGCGGACGACCTGCCGTCGACTCTGGCCGCCGACGCGGTGTTCCTCGGGGTGGAACCGGACGGGGTGCCGATCTTCTGCGTGCACACCGCGTTGACGGTGCTGCCGGACACCCGGTCTGCTCACCTGCGGGGCGTCGGGCACCTGCTCGGTGACCGGGACGCCGGGCTGTTCACCACGGCGTTGGCGCTGACCAACTGGCATCTGCGGCACCTCTATCACCCGGTCACCGGCGCACCGACCCGCACCGACGAGGCGGGCTGGTCCCGGGTGGACGGCTCCGGTGAGCGGGTGTGGCCGCGTACCGACCCGGCCATGATCGTGCTGGTGCACGACGGTGTCGACGGCGTCGACGGGCGCTGCCTGCTGGGCAACAACGCGGCCTGGCCCAGCCCGAAGGGGCAGCGCCGGTTCTCCTGTCTGGCCGGGTACGTCGAGCCGGGCGAGTCGGCCGAGGCGACCGTGCTGCGGGAGGTACGCGAGGAGGTCGGCGTACCGGTCCGTGAGATCACGTACGCGGGCAGCCAGGCGTGGCCGTTCCCGGGCTCGCTGATGCTCGGCTTCCTGGCCACCGCCGACCCGGAGCACCCGGTCCGGCCCGATCCGGCCGAGATCGCGCAGGCCCGCTGGTTCACCCGGCACGAGATCGGTGCCGCGCTCGCCGGCCGGGACGTGGACGCCGGAGGCGACCGCCTGCTGTTGCCCCCGCCGTCGTCGATCGCGCTGTTCCTGATCCACCGCTGGTTCGACGGGCACTGCTGAGGTTGTAAGGAGGGGTCCCCTGCTAACGCCTGGTGCATAGCAGGGGACCCCTCCTTACACCCACGCCGAGCACGGCGGCGGGTGCGGCGCGGGTGTGCGTGCCGGTGCAGGTGCGGGAGGTGCGGCCCCGACCCGTGGCCGTCGTTGCCGCGGCGGCCACGGGCCGGGGACACGGGCCGTCGTGGTCGGCTGGGTGAGGAACACGGCGGGGGAGCCGGCCGACCACGACGGACGTGGGGAGGTCAGGTGTCGGGCGGACCCGGGTGGGCCCGCCAGCGCTTCGGGTCGTCGAGCGGCAGCACCTTGACCCGCTGCTTACCGCAGCGCACAGCGCCGACGGTGGCGATGGCGCGGGCGAGGTGCAGGGCGGCGTCACGGTCCTCGGCGTGCACGACCTGGCGACGCGGCTCGGGCCGGGTGGTCTCGTCCCGCAGCCGGTGACCGCCGGCCCAGGCGGCCGTGATGTCGGTGTCGACGACGGCGCGGATGTCGGTGCGAACGATCAGGAACCGCATGTGGGTCTCCGATGTGCCGCGACGGGTGGAACCGTGGAAGTTCCACGTCAATACTCGGCCATCGTACGCCCGGCCCGCATCTCAGCAAGTGAAACACGGCGATTGATTTCAGCCCCGTCCGATCATCCGATGCCTGCTCACCGGGGTGGTCGGTGTGGACGACGACGGGGCCGCCGGTGGTGTGCCGACGGCCCCGCGAGACGTACCCGAGCTAGTTCAGGTCGAACTGCCCGTTCTTGGCGCCGGAGATGAAGCCCAGCCATCCGGCCCGGTTGAACAGCAGGACCGGGCCACCCTGGTCCTTGCTGTCGCGCAGCGCCACCGCGGCGGGACCGGTGCCCAGCGGTGCGACCTCCACGCAGTTGGAGGTCTGGCTGCGCGTGCTGGTACGCCAGGGGGCGTGCGCGAGCTGCGCGAGGACGGACGGCGTGGTGCGAATGTCGTTCATGGTTGAGCTCCTGACGTGGACCGATGGATCGAGCAGGGCCGCACGTGTCGGGCGCGGTCCCTTCTCGGTCACCGCTCCGTCAGGCTCCCGGAGGAACCACGGCGCTGGGCCGGCGCCGTTGCCGATCCATTGGCCACAATGGACGATGCTCCCGGACTGGTCAGCCGTTCCGACGACTTGACCAGCCAGGAGTGGGTATCCGTTGCGGAAAGTGCCGCCGTACGTAGCCACTCGAACACCACTTTATAGTGATTTAGGGCGATTACGTCGGTCGACATGACGTCGGTGAAGCCACCTTCGATGGCGAGCGTCTCCGGATCGAGTGGGTCGGCGAACCGATAGACCGAGAACGCGGTCGGTGGGAGGTACCACTGCCCGATCGGCGTGTCCCTGGGCAGGACGTGCAGCGTGACGTTGGGCAGCATGGCCAGCTCGCACAGCTGCGCCAACTGCTCCCGGAGCACCTCGGGCGGCCCGGCACGGTGCCCGAGCGCCGCCTCCTCCAGCACCGCCGTGTACCGGGGCGCGTCGTGCTCCCGGGTGAGCAGCAGTTGCCGGGCCTGCCGGGCCTTGACCTGGGTCTCGGTCTCCTCCTCGGTCTCCGGATCGCCGGCCTCCCGACCGACCTGGTACGCCGAGGAGAGTCGGACGCGGGCGTACCCGGGGGTCTGCAACAACCCCGGCACCAGCACCGGGTTGTACTCGGAGATCTCGACGCAACCGGCCTCCAGCTCGGCGAAGCCGCGTTGCTGCTGCGTCATCGCCGGGTAGTTCTTGAGCCAGCCGCGCATGTCACCGGCCTCGTCGGTGATGCCGAGCAGTTCCGCCCGCCGTGCCGTGTCGGCGTCGTAGAGGTCGAGCAGGTCCCGGACGTCCTGCGGGTCGGGTCGACTGCGGCCGTTCTCCAGCCGGGACAGCTTCGACGCGGAGGCCCAACCGACACGCTCGATGACCTGGTCACCGGTGAGTCCGGCGGCCTCGCGTAGCTGGCGCAGTTCGCGGCCGAGCCGCTGCCGACGCAGGATCGGACTGGGTGCGGCAGGAGGCACGGTGTCCTCTTTTCCGTCGACCGCCGCAGACGCGACGGTAACTGTATGAAATTCGCCCCCCACGGCCAGTATGGACGTCGCGACCGGCGCCGGAGGTACCGGCGGGGGCGTGTCATGAGAAATACGGACACCCGACACACCGGAACGAGACCGCCTTCACCTGCGTCCCCGCCCCGGACGGGTTCCCGACCGCGCCCGAGTCGCGCCACCCCCGGAGGGATCAATGCGAACCGTCCTGAGTCGCCCGGACTTCCGCCTGCTGTTCGGCGGACTGTTGGCCAGCATGACCGCGGAGTCGATCCTGCTGCTGGCACTCGCCATCTGGGTGAAGGACCTCACCGGATCGGACGGCCTCGCCGGTGCCACCATCTTCGTCATCCTCGCGCCGAGGACCCTCGCGCCGCTGGTCGGCTGGTTCGTCGACCGGTACCCCCGGCAGCCCTTCTTCGTGGTCACCCACCTCGCCATGGCGGTGCTTCTGACCCCGCTGTTCGCGGTCCGGGACGCGGGCGACATGTGGATCATCTACGCGGTGGCCGCGCTCTACGGCCTGTCGAACCTCACGGTCGGTGCGGTGCTCAGCCGGCTGATCCAGGAACTGGTCCCGTCCGACCTGCTCGGAGAGGCCAACGGCGCGTTGCAGACCGCACGGCAGGGCCTGCGGCTGGTCGGTCCGCTGGCCGGTGCGGGCCTGTACGCGGTGCTCGGCGGCTGGGTGCTGGCCGCGGTCGGGATGGTCGGCTTCCTGGCCGCCGCCGCCGTGGTCGGCACGCTCCGGATGGCCGAGTCGCCCGCGCGAGCGGCCGATCCGGAGGACTGCCCGACCGTCGCCGTCACCCGGGTACGACGCCTCTCCTCCGAGCTGGTCGCCGGGCTGCGGCACCTCGCCGGTGAGCCGGCGTTGCGGCGGGCGTTGGTCGGCTACGGCCTCGGCTCGCTGGTGATGGGCTTCACCGAGTCGCTGATCTTCGCGTACGTGGACTCGGGGCTCAGGCGGGACGCCACGTTCGTCGGCGTACTGGTCACCGTGCAGGGCATCGGGGGACTGGTCGGCGGACTGTGCTCCCCAGCCGTCCTGCGTCGGCTCGGTGAGCTGGGCACGCTCGCCGCCGGAGTGGCGTTCTTCGGCCCGGCGGCACTGGCGCTGGCGTACCCGAACCTGTGGCTCGGCTTCACTGCGGTGCTGCTGGCCGGTCTCTCCCTGCCGCTGACCCTGGTCGGCCTGCACACGCTGATTCAGCGGCGGACCCCGCCCGAGCTGATCGGCCGGGTCGCGGCGGCGTCGGAGGCGGTGATCCGGGGCCCGCAGGCGATCTCGGTCGGCGTGGGCGCGCTGATCGTGGGAGTGCTCGACTACCGGCTGGTCTTCGTGTCGATCGGCCTGGCCACCCTGCTCGCGGGCGGCTACCTCTGGGGCGGGCGCCGGCTGAGCCCGCCGGCCGGACCGGCGGCG
>NZ_SISL01000161.1:0-12284 GCF_004307965.1 Verrucosispora sp. SN26_14.1
GTTCACGCCGTCACCGCCGCGACGGTCGCGTCCGGCCCGGCGGGTGCCGGTACGGCCACAGCGGCACCGGCGGCGGTAGCGCTGCCGGTCGGATCGACGGTGAGCCGTCCGTCCAACACCGCCCGGGTGAGCCGTTCGAAGGCGGTCACACCGACCTCTAGGCACCGCTCGTCGACGTCGAACGAGCCGGAGTGCAGGGGCGCGCCACCACGCTCGCCGGTGACGCCGAGCTTGACGTACAGGCTGGGGCCAAGTGCGCCGAGCAGCGCGAAGTCGTCGGTGGTCAGCGGCGGCACCGCGAGGTCCGTCACCTGCATGAGGCCGGGCAGCTCGGCGTGGGCGAGCGCGACGAGTTCGGCCGCGTTGCGGACCGGCGGCATCTCGTTGGCCCAGGTGAAGCGAACGCCGAGGTCGAGCGCGGCGGCCTGCTGGCGGGCGACCCGCTCGATGACCGTCTTGAGCCGCTCGCGGGTGCCCTCGTCGAGGGTGCGCAGCGTGCCGGTGGCCTCCGCGTACCCGGCGACCTGGCTCTGGCTGGCCCCGCCGGAGATGGTGCCGATGTTGAAGGCCACGAGTTCGTCGGCGTTGCGTGACCGGGCCACCGCGGCGTGCAGCATGTTCACCATGCCGCTGAGCCCGAGGATGGCGTCGCGGCCCAGCGCCGGGGTGGCGGCGTGCGCGGCCCGGCCGAGGACCTCGACGCGGAACGCGTCCTTGGCCGCCATGGCGGTGGTGCGGTCCACACCGAGCGCGCCGACCGGCAGGTCGGGCCAGCAGTGCAGGCCGAGTACGGCGTCGAAGCGTCGGCCGCACAGCGCCTCGTCGACGAGGACCGCGGCGGCTCCGGAGGTCTCGCCGAACGGGATCTCCTCGGCCGGTTGGAACAGCACGGTGACCGAGCCCCGGGCCGGCGGTGCGGCGGCGAGCCGGGCGGCGGTGCCGTAGGCGACGGTCATGTGCACGTCGTGTCCGCAGGCGTGACAGACCCCGGCGTTCGTCGACGCGTAGGGGGCGGTCTTGGCGTCCTGCACGGGATAGGCATCCATATCGGCCCGAAGAAGGACCGACGGCCCCGGGAGGGACCCTTCGAGTTCGAGGAGCAATCCGGTACCGGCGATTCCGGTCCGCAGCCGCCCAAACGGCTGAAGCTTCTCGGCCAATGTCCCGGCCGTACGGTGTTCAGTAAACCGCAGCTCGGGGTGGCGATGGAGCTGACGCCTCAGCCGTACCAGCTCATCAACCCCGTCGTGTCCCCGCGCCACCCGGCCCACCCCTCGCTCGCAACCTGCAATCCGGACCTAATTGAGACAAGAACCTAAGTCAGGGGGGTGTCCGCGTCAATAACCCGCCAGAATTTGGGTTATCGTCCGTGACCATGGACCGCGCTGACGCCCATCTGCACCTGTTCGCCGACGGCTACCCGGGCCGGTACGGGCGCTCCCCTGCCGGCGGCCAGGAGATCGCCGCATATCAGGACATCCGTCGTGTGCACGGCATCGATCGGGCCCTCGTGGTCGGATACGAGGGCGAGTCGCGCTTCGCCGGGAACAACGACTACCTGGCCGGTCTCGCCGCCCGGCACCCCTGGATTGCCCCGGTCGCCTACGTTCCACCAGGTGGACCGGCGGACGGGCAGTTGGCCCGCTGGTGGGCAGCCGGGTTCGTCGGGCTGGCCGTGTACCTGACGGACGCCGAGGCGGCCGACCGCTTCACCGACTGGGTGGCCGGCTCCGCCGGCGACCTCATCACGGCCGGTGCGGTGCTCAGCCTCAACGCGACCCCGGCCGCCACCCGCCGACTCGGCACCGCGCTCGCCGCCCTCGACGGATGCCCGGTGTTGTTCAGCCATCTCGGGTTGCCCGGGAGCCGGGCGACGCCCCCGAACCCGCAGCAGGCCGCCGAGACCCTGACACCGCTGCTCGACCTGGCCCCACTGCCGCACGTCGGGGTGAAGATCTCCGGCCTGTACGCGGTCAGCGAGCCGCCGCACGCCTGGCCGCACGCGGCGGCCCGCCCCTTCGTCGAGCTGCTCCTGGAGCGTTTCGGGAGCCGCCGACTGTACTGGGGCTCGGACTTCCCGCCCAGCCTCGACCACGTGTCGTTCGCGCAGACGCTGGAGCCCGTCGGTCTGGACGACCTCGCCCCCACCGAGCGGGCGGACGTCTTCGGCGCCAACCTGCGCCGCGTCCTCGACCGGGCGACCGCCACGGGAGGCGACGTGTCAGCGGCCGAGCCGTCGTCCTGAGGTCGCGCCGGGGTGCAGCAGCCCGCCAGCCGGCAGTCCTACCGGGTGTCGCACCGGCGAGCCGGGGGCGGCCCGCCGGTGCCGACGCTCAGATCACCGACGCGTACCACTGGGCGCCGGTGACGCGGATCCGCTGGGACTGCTTGCGGTTCCACTCCACCCGCAGGCCGTGCTCGCGCAGCACCGGGAAGACGAGGTCGTCCAGGAGGCGTTCCAGGTCGGCCTGGTAGCCGGCCTGCTGCTCGGCCTCGGAGAGGGCGGCATAGGCGGCCTCGTCGAAGTCCACCGGCGGATAGGCGCCGTAGCCGAGCCAGACCTGGCCGTCCTCGCTGTCGATGAGCGACTCGGTGTCCTGCTGGTGATACCAGAGGTAACCGTGCCAGTGCCGGGAGTCGTCCCGCTCGTCGTGGATCTCGCCCGCCGCGCAGGTGCCGCAGCAGCTGAAGTTCTCCCTGGCCACCACTCCGCGCCGGTGGAGTTCGGCGAAGGCGCGGGTGAGGTTGCCGCACACCTCGCCCCACCCGCGTTGCTGCTCCCGCCGCGCCGCCAGCGCCGTCCCGTACGCCGCGCGTAACTCCTCGTCGGTGGCACCGTGGCGCTGCTCGTCCTGGTCGAAGAAGTCCACGAACTCGTCGGCGTCGGTCTCGCCGCGCACGATCCAGGCCCAGATCTCGGCCTCGATCTCGTCGCGTCCGGGCTCCCCGATGCGCTCGGTCAGGAACCGTACGCCCGCCGGACGCTCGTTGTAGATCCATTCGGTCACGGCGAGGATCTTCACACGCCCCTCCGACAGCCGCGCCCGCCCGACGTCGGCACCGGACGCCGGGCGGGACAATCGGGGTTCACCCGTCGGTGGCGGCACCGGGTCCCTCGGTGTCGCGTCTCAGCGGGACGCCTTGCGGACGCCGGGCAGCTCGCCGCGCAGGGCCATCTCGCGGAACCGGACCCGGGACAGCCCGAACCGGGCGAGAACACCTCGGGGGCGACCGTCGACCATGTCGCGGTTGCGCAGCCGGACCGGGCTGGAGTCGCGGGGCAGCCGGGCGAGTCGGCGTACCGCGTCCTCCCGGTCGGCCGGGTCGGTCCCCGGGTGTGCGATGGCCCGCTTGAGAGCGGCGCGGTGCGGGGCGTACCGGGCCACGAGTTCCACCCGGCGTTCCTGACGACCGACCAGGCCGGTGCGGGCCATCAGCGTGCCTCGCGGAACTCGACGTGCCGGCGCACGATCGGGTCGTACTTGCGCAGCACCAGCCGGTCGGGGTCGTTTCGGCGATTCTTCCTGGTCACGTAGGTGTAGCCGGTGCCGGCCGTGCTGCGCAGGCGAACGATCGGCCGGACGTCGGTCTGCCGGGCCATCAGACCGTCACCCCCCTGCCGCGCAGTCGGGCGACGACCTTCTCGATGCCGTCGCGGTCCACGGTCCGCAGCGCCTTGGCGGTCAGCGTCAGCCGGATCCAGCGGCGCTCCGAGGGCAGCCAGTAGCGGTGGTTCTGCAGATTCGGGTTCCACCGGCGGCGGGTCCGCCGATGGGAGTGGGACACGGCGTTGCCGAAGCTCGGCTTCGCCCCGGTGACGTCGCAGCGTCGCGACATGGCCTGCTCCTTCACAGATGGAAACGACAGGACCGCTCCCGACAGGTCCGGGGTCCACGCCGAGGAGGCGGGCGCGACGGGCTTCGTCTCGGGAACGATCACGTGTCTATAATGACAACCGTTTTCAACTACGTCGAGAGGGCTGTGATGTCCACGTCATCCGTCACGTCGACCGGCCCGGCCGCCGTCCAGCGAGCCGGACCGCCCTCACTGACCGTGCTCAGTGGCTTCTGGCCGGCCGCGACCTACGCCGTCGCCCGCACGCTGCTCACCGCGGACCCGGCGCTGCTGCTGGTCCGGCACGACCTGGGCGACGTACGGGCCGGTGTCGTGCACCGGGTGGTCCGCGACCGGTCGGGGGTGCTGGAGGACGAGCGGATCACGCTGGCCCACGGCTGCGTCTCCTGCACACTGCGCGACGACGTCCTCCCCACTCTCGCCCGGCTGGCCGGCACCCATCCGCACCGGGACCTGGTGTTGATGCTGCCGGAGGTGGTCGAGCCGGAGGCGGTCGCCGCCGCCTGCGCCCACTGCCTCGTCGACGGCACGCCGCTGACCGACCTGCTGCACGTCGACTCCTACGTCACCGTCGTCGACGCCGAACACCTGCTCGACGGCCTGGCCAGCACCGACGACCTGAAGACCCTGGACATCCACGCCGCCGCCGACGACGACCGGGCACTCGCCGACGTCGTCGTCCGGCAGATCGAGTACGCCGACACCCACGTCCTGTGGGGACACTCCCCCGACGGCGGCTACGACACGCACCGCCTCGCGACGTTGCTGGCACGCATCGCGCCGTGGGCGATCCAGATCCGCGTCGACGACGACCTGGTCGACGCGCACGCCCTGGCCCGGCGGCTGCGCCGGACCGACCGGCACCGACCAGAGACCCCTGGCGTGCTGGTCCGCGGCCTGGAAGGGCACCTGCTCGGTGTCCACGAACCCCACCCCGACCAGGGGATCGTCTCGGTCGTGTTCCGGGCCCGCCGGCCGTTCCACGCCGAGCGCCTGCACGCGGTGCTGGAGGACGTCAACGCCGACGTGATCCGCTCCCGGGGGCACCTCTGGCTGGCCAGCCAACCCGAGGCGGTCGTCGCCTGGGACTTCGCCGGCGGCGGCCTCGGCCTCGGCTCGCTCGGGCGCTGGCTGACCTGCCTGCCGGACACGCACTGGGACGAGGTCTCCGACCATCGCAGGCTCGCCGCCGCCCTCGAATGGGATCCCTACTACGGCGACCGCAACCAGCACCTGGTCTTCGTCGGTCTGGACCTCGACCCGGCCGCGCTGCGGCACACCCTCACCGGATGCCTGCTCACCGACGCCGAACTCGCCGACGGCGAGGACGTCTGGCGCGGTTACCCCGACCCGTTCGCCGGGTGTTTCCCGATGACCGACGCCTGACCGGCGTCACCGGTCCGCGCGGCCGCTGCCCGGGTGGCAGTGCTCGCGCGGACCGCGTCCGGACGCGGCCCGTCGAACCCGGCCGGGCCCGCTGTCGCGATCAGGCGGATACCGTCGCCGGTCCCATCTGGAAGTCCGGGTCGATCTGCATGCTGAGGTCCACACCCGTACGGTCGTTGGCCCAGGCCACGGCGTTGCGCCGGTGGAACTCGTGGGCCCAGCGGGTGAAGGCCGCCCAGTCCTGGGTGGTGGCGTCCACGACCTCGGCCAGCCGGCCCAGCGCGGCCCGGTTCTCCGCCTCCACCTCCTCCAGCGGTCCGAGGACGCCCCGCTCGGCCCGGCGCACGTACGCCGAGCGCCCCACCCAGGTCAGCAGGTCGTCGCCGACGTGCGCGCGGAGGAACTCCACGTCGGCGGCGTCCTCGACCTTGTTGCCGATCACGGACAGGGCCACCCCGTAGTCCCGGGCGTAGCCGGCGTACTGCTGGTAGACGCCGACTCCGCGTACGGTCGGCTCGCAGACCAGCACGGTGCGGTCGAAGCGGGTGAACAGCCCCGAGGCGAACGAGTCGGCACCGGCGGTCATGTCCACCACCACGTACTCGCCGGGGCCGTCGAGCATGTGGTTGAGCAGCAGCTCCACCGCACCGACCTTGGAGTGGTAGCAGGCGACCCCCAGGTCCTCGGCGGTGAACTCGCCGGTCACCGCCAGCCGCACCTCACCGACGGGCGCCACACAGCTCGTGTAGATCGAGTTCTCCTCGTCCACCCGGAGCAGGCGTGACCCCCGCCCCGCCGGGGTGGTCTTCACCATCTCGGCGGCGGAGCCGATGCGCGGGTTGTCGCCGCGCAGGTACTCCTTGATCGCGGGCAGGTGGGCACCGAGCGGCACGGGGGTGGCGGCGTGGTCCGATCCACCGAGGGCGACGGCGAGGTGCTGGTTGATGTCGGCGTCGATTGCCAGCACCGGCCGGCCCGCGGCGGCGAGGTGACGGGCGTAGAGCGCGGTGAGCGTCGTCTTCCCGCTGCCGCCCTTGCCGACGAACGCTACCTTCACCGCGACCACCCCTTGACGCTAACGGGAACCGTTTCCACAAGCGCGATGGTAACGGGTGGTGCGGCTTCCGCCGCGCGGAACCCGCTGATCGCGTCAGAAAATGGTCACCGGGATTCCGTCTCGGTTACGGGGCGCCACCCCCGGCAGACCACGCCGTCTCCGGCTCGGTCTGCGGGACGGGCAGGTCGAGGACGTCCACGGCGAGCCGACGGATCGTGTCGAGGGTGGCGTCCCGGCCACCGGCCGCCTCCACCATGAACAGCAGATGGCGTACGCCCGGCAGCGCCGTCGCCCGGGCCACCGCCTCCCGGCATCGATGGGGCGAACCGACCGGGTGGATGTCGATCAGATGGTCCACATAGCGCTCCGGATCGCGACGCCCGCCTGCGGCACCGTCCAGCCGGACGTACTCCCGGGTGCCGGCCAGCAGCGGAGGGAGACCGGCGCGAACCGCCCGCGCCGCCGCGTCGTCGGTCGCCGCCACCTGGGCGACATGGGCGCTGGCGTGGTGGATGCCGGCCGGATCGTGCCCGTACGCGGTGGCCACCCGCGCGTGTCGGGCCAGCAGTTCCGCCTTCTCGGCCAGGTCGGCGTGCAGGCCGAGCAGGAGCGGAAGGCCGTACCGGGCGGCGAGGTCGACGGTGCCCGGGGTGGTCGCGGCCACCCAGAGCGGCACCCCGCTGCGCGGTCGCGGCACCACCGGCACCGGCCGGAACGGGAAGCGCGCGTTGCCGGCCACGGTCGGTTCGCCGGAGAGCCACCGCAGCAGCAGTTCCACCGAGTCGCCGAAGCCGTGCCGGAACCGGTCCAGGCCGGTACCGAAGACCTCGAGGTCCACCCAGGGGCCACCCCGGCCCACCCCCAGCCGGAACCGGCCGCCGGAGAGTTCGTGCAGCAGCACCGCCTCCTCCCCGAGTGCCACCGGGTGCCGATTGGACAGCACACAGGCGGCGGTGCCGACCGTGATGCGCCGGGTGGCGCCGAGCAGGTGCGCGGCGAAGGCGACCGCCGAGGGACAGACGCCGTACGGGATGAAGTGGTGCTCGGCGATCCACACCCCGGTGAATCCGGCGGTCTCCGCCGCACGGCCGTACCGGTGGGCGTCGGCGAGCGCGTCGGCGTGGGTGTCGCCGGGCCGCTGCCCGGCGAGCAGGAACAGGTGCGCGTGCACACCGCGTTCCGCTCGCCGGGTGCGGTGGTGATCAGCAGTCACGCAGCTCGGGCGACTGGTTGAGCAACTGGCCCCGGGTGGAGACGAACCGGCGGTAGGTGTCGGAGTCGACTGCCGCCGGCCGGAAGGCCGCGACCCGGTGGCAGTTCTGGAAGGCCAGCTTCACGCCGAAGTGACGCTCCAGGCTGGACCGGATGGCGTCGCTGGCCAGGGCCCGCAGCAGTTGCCCCCGCTCCGCCTCGCTGGGTGGCGGGAGCACGTTGTCGGCGAACTCCTCGCCCGAGGCAGCCAGATCCGACGCCACGCGGCTGACGGTCTGCCAGGCGTACGGCAACGACTCCCGTACGCAGGCCACGAACTCCTCGTCGTTGACCGGGCCGGACTCGGCGGCCCGCAGCAGGTCGGGCGGCACGGTGAGAGACATGCTCCTCCTCAGTTAACGATCACGGTTTTCGCTTTCGTTAGACTGAGCACACCATGCCGGTGACCACCCGTCAATGCCCGAACACGGAAAGCCACCACGGAGTCCGGCGAGCCACCCCGGTCAGCCCCGAGAGGAGCCGCGCTATCGGGCCGCGCAGTCGGCGCAGACACCCACGATCTCAAGCGTGTGGTTGAGGTCGGTGAAACCGTGCTGGGCCGCGACACCTTCGGCCCACTCCTCCACCGCCGGGCCGACGACCTCCACGGTGCGACCGCAGTCGCGACAGACGAGGTGATGGTGGTGGGTCCGACTGCACCGGCGGTACAACTGCTCACCGGAGGGCAGGCGTACCGTGTCGACCTCCCCCGCGTCCACCAACGCCTGGAGCGTGCGATAGACGGTGGTCAGGCCGACCGACGCCTTCTGGTCCCGCAGTTGGGCGTGCAACCCCTGGGCGCTACGGAACTCGGTCAGCTCGTCGAGCAACCCGACGACCTCGGCCCGCTGCCTGGTGTTGCGGGCAGCGCCCGGAATCGATTTGATCGCCATCGCCACTCCCCTTCGTCCGGGCCTCGGGCCGGCGTGCCACCCTCGCGGCCGGGTCGGCGACGCGAGGCACATCGACTCGTCGCCGGGCCATTATGATAGCCACCGTCGCGCCGGCCTCCGGCCACTGCGCGTCTCGGTGGTGTCCGCCACCGAGGCGGGCGTGTGCGGCATGAGGCGGGCATACGGTGGGCACCGACATCGACGGCGGCGTGGAGGTCCGGCCGGGAGGCGCGGGTTCGTCATGGTCGTTGGCCGACGTGCTCACCGCCGACCTACCTCGTGACTACGACGCCTTCGGCCTGCTGTTCGGGGTACGCAACTACGCCGGCTTCACGCCGGTCGCCCCCGGCCGTGGCCTGCCGGAGGACACCAGTCCGGAGTTGCGTCGACTCTGCACCGTCGAGCCGGTCCACGACTGCACCTGGGTGACGTGGGCAGAGGTGGCCCGGATCGACTGGACGGCGAGTGCGCCCCAGGTGGACGACCGGATTCACGAGTACCGGCCGACGAGCGCCGGAGAGCTCCTGGTCGGCAAGGCGAGCCATCACGGGCGCGCCTGGCACGCGGTGGCCGGCGAACACGTGCGACTCGTCGTCTGGTTCGACAGCTGACACGGCGGGTCGACTCCCGATCGCGACGACGGGAACTCCGGAGGCTCACCCCGCCGGCTCGTCGGGCGTGCACGGCCACCCCTGATCGCCGGTGCGGCAGCTCCGGCGCGGGGGTGTCGAGTCGGGAACGTTACGACTTGACGAACGGCATGTTATCGCTCACAGTCGATGCCTAAGGACGGCGCCTGCGGTCTACCGGGCAAGCTCGCTACGCCGGATCTGGGATCGGGCGCGCCCGAGGAGAGCGGCGATCATGTTAGCGCTGCCATCCCGTGCTCGCGTCCGACCCGTGCGTCACGGTGCGCCCGGCTCCGGGTGGACCGCTCATCTGTTGGTCATTGAAGGAGGATCATGTCTGCCTTCGGTAGATCTCCATCGATCGCACCGCCGTCGCGGCGGCGCCGGTGGTTGCCGCGGGTCATCGCTGCCGGCGTGGCAGCGGTGATGGTCAGTGGTGCCGCCGCCGCGGTGCTGGCGACGCCCGCCGCTGCGGCCACGGTCGACACCAACGCGTGGTACGTGCTGGTGAACCGCAACAGCGGTAAGGCCCTGGACGTGTACAACCTGGCCACGAGCGACGGTGCGCGAATCACCCAGTGGACCCGGAACAACGGTAACCAGCAGCAGTGGCAGTTCGTCGACTCCGGTGGTGGCTACTACCGGTTGAAGTCCCGGCACTCGGGCAAGGTGCTGGACGTCTACAACTTCTCCACCGCCAACGGCGCGAACATCGTGCAGTGGAGCGACGGCAACGGCACCAACCAGCAGTTCCGGTTGGCCGACTCCGACGGCGGGCACGTGCGCCTGATCAACCGCAACAGCAACAAGGCGGTGGAGGTGCAGGGCGCCTCGACCGCCGACGGCGGCAACATCGTGCAGTACGACGACTGGGGCGGCGCCAACCAGCAGTGGCAGCTCGTCCGCGTCGACGGTGGGACCACGCCCACCACTCCGCCGCCGTCGGGTACGTGTGGTCTGCCGTCGTCGTACCGGTGGTCGTCGACGGGCGCGTTGGCGCAGCCGCGCTCGGGCTGGGCGTCGTTGAAGGACTTCACCCACGCCCCCTACAACGGTCAGCAGCTCGTCTACGGCACCACCCACGACTTCGGCACCAGTTGGGGGTCGATGAACTTCGGCCTCTTCTCCAACTGGAACCAGATGGGCTCGGCCAGCCAGAACGCCATGCCGTTCTCCGCCGTCGCGCCGTCGCTGTTCTACTTCGCGCCGCGCAACGTCTGGGTTCTGGCCTACCAGTGGGGCGGCCCGGCGTTCTCCTACCGCACGTCGACCAACCCGGCGGACGTGAACAGTTGGGGGCCGGCGCAGACCCTGTTCACCGGATCGATCTCCAACTCCGGCACCGGCCCCATCGACCAGGCTCTCATCGGTGACAGCCAGAACATGTACCTCTTCTTCGCCGGGGACAACGGCCGCATCTACCGGGCCAGCATGCCGATCGGGAACTTCCCCGGCAGCTTCGGCTCCAACTACACCACGATCATGACCGACACCACGAACAACCTGTTCGAGGGTGTGCAGGTCTACAAGCTCCAGGGCGAGAACCGGTACCTCATGCTCGTCGAGGCCATCGGTTCCCAGGGCCGCTACTTCCGCTCCTTCACCGCCACCAGCCTGGGTGGCACCTGGACTCCGCAGGCGGCCACCGAGAGCAACCCGTTCGCGGGTAAGGCCAACAGCGGCGCCACCTGGACCAACGACATCAGCCACGGTGAACTCATCCGCACCAACGCCGACCAGACGATGACCGTGAACGCCTGCAACCTGCAACTGCTCTACCAGGGCCGTTCACCCAACTCCGGCGGCGACTACGGCCTCCTGCCGTACCGCCCCGGACTGCTCACCCTGCAACGCTGATCACCCTGCAACGCTGAACCACCGCCACACACCCGGCGGGCCCGCAGTGGGCCCGCCGGGGTGAGCACCCCGGCGGCCCTGTCCCGTACCCGTGGGACAGGGCCGCCGGTGGCGTTTCCGCCGGTCAGGTCTCGGGCCGTCCGGCGGTGGCGGCGAGGTCACCACGGTGTCTGGCGGCGATCACCCCGGCAGCGCGTCGCACCAGTTCCGCCGCGGCCGGGGAATGGCCGGTCACGCCGCTCAGATCTTCGGCGTGGTGGCACGCGCGGCGTCGAACCGGGCGATCACGTCCGACCAGTTCACCAGGTTCCACAGCCGGTCCACGTAGTCCGGCCGGACGTTGCGGTACTGCAGGTAGTAGGCATGCTCCCACGCGTCGAACACCAGCAGCGGCGTGCTGCCCTGCCCCACGTTGCCACGCTCCACGATCAGCCGCCGCCCGAGCGGCTCCCAGTCCGAAAGCGGGGAGCGGGGTCTACGCGGATGTCACAGGGCGGGTCGGACCACGAAAGTGGCCGAGGACGCGGAGGCGCCGTCGCCGATCGGGGACACCTGCATCTGCCGCTGACCGTCGTGGCGGAGGTACCGGTTCGGGTAGTTGTAGGAACGCAGTGACGTGTGCGTACCGCCGATGCCGCCGACCTGGCAGAACGTCGCGTCGGCGCGGAACACGTCGCCGCCTTCGGCACGGTGCAGGAACACCCGGAACTCGTGGTGCCGCAGGTAGTGCCCGGGGAAGTTGACCGATTCGAAGGAGAGGCAGGCGCCGGCGAGGCCGGTACGCACGACGAACCCGGAGTCGGCCCTCGCACCGGCGCTGCTGCCGGCGTCGACGGCGTCGACCTGGGCCTGGAAGCCGGCGTGCCGCACCCGACGGCCGGGCAGGGCGGCCACCTCCAGACCGATGCGGGTACCCGGGGTCAGGGCGGTGCCGGCCGGAGCCGTCGGCGTCGACGAGGGACTCGCGGGGACGCTCACCACCGGTGGCGGCACGGCGGGGACGGGACCCGCGGACGTGGGGGCCGCAGTGGCGCGGCGGGACACGCTGGCACCGCCGCCGTCGGTGGTCGGGATGGCGCCGGGAGACAGGGTGGGCACCCCCGTGGCTGCCGACGGTGTGATGGCGCCGAGGTCACCCGGGCCGAACGGTGGCCCGTCCACGTCCGGGCCGGGCACCGCCGCAGCGAACTCGCCGCGTACCGGTTCGGGCGCGTCACCGCCGTACAGTGCCGTCGCGCCGACGACGGTGCTCACGGCGACCACGGCGACCCCGCAGAGCAACAGCTTGCGCCGAACGTCGGCCGCGCCGGCACCGTCGGGCCGGTGCTGTCTCTTCTAAACATCTCCGAGCCAACG
>NZ_SISL01000162.1:0-12245 GCF_004307965.1 Verrucosispora sp. SN26_14.1
CTGCCCGGCGGGTACGCCACCGAGGTGCACCGGCGCGGCGGCCGGCTCTCCGCCGGGCAGCGGCAGTTGGTCGCGTTCGCGCGGGCCTTCCTGGCCGATCCGGCGGTGCTGATCCTGGACGAGGCCACCTCGTCGCTGGACGTCCCGACCGAACGTCTGGTGCAGCACGCGCTCGGCACCATCCTGCGGGACCGGACCGCAGTGGTGATCGCGCACCGGCTCTCCACGGTGGAGACCGCCGACCGGGTGCTGGTCCTCGACGGCGGCCGGATCGTCGAGGACGGCCCCCCGGCCCGACTGGTCACCGAGGGAGGCCGGTACGCCGCGCTGCACCGCCAGTGGCGCGACTCGCTGCTGTAGAAATTCCGGTGACCGCCCCCCTGGTCCCCCGCCTACGATCGACGGATGACTGATACGGCGAGGACGGCCCGCACCGGCGTCCCCGAGCGTCCGACCCTGGACGGACTCGAGGAGACCTGGTCGCGCCGCTGGCAGGAGGAGGGCACGTACACGTTCGACCGCACGAAGGAGCGGTCGGACGTGTACGCGATCGACACCCCGCCGCCGACCGTATCCGGCGAACTGCACATGGGGCACGTCTTCTCGTACACCCACACCGACCTGGTCGCCCGCTTCCAGCGGATGCGGGGGCGGACGGTCTTCTACCCGATCGGATGGGACGACAACGGACTGCCCACCGAGCGACGGGTGCAGAACGTCCACGGCGTGCGCTGCGACCCGAGCCTGCCGTACGACCCGGAGTGGCAGGCACCGCAGGCGCCGGTGGACGACGCCGCCCGCAAGGACCCGACCCCGATCTCCCGGCGCAACTTCATCGAGTTGTGCGAGCGGCTGACCGTCTCCGACGAGCAGGTGTTCGAGGCGTTGTGGCGGCGGCTGGGGCTCTCGGTGGACTGGTCGCTGATGTACACCACGATCGGTCCGGCGGCCCGGGCCACCTCGCAGCGGGCCTTCCTGCGCAACCTGGCCCGGGGCGAGGCGTACCAGGCGGAGGCGCCGACGCTGTGGGACGTCGGTTTCGCCACCGCCGTGGCCCAGGCCGAACTGGAGGACCGGGAGCGCCCCGGCGCGTACCACCGGCTGCGGTTCCACGGGCCGGACGGGCGCGAGGTGCTGATCGACACCACCCGCCCGGAGCTGCTGCCGGCCTGCGTCGCGCTGGTCTGCCACCCCGACGACGAGCGGTACGCCGACCTGGTCGGCACGGTGGTGCGCACCCCCGTCTTCGGGGTGGAGGTGCCGGTGCGCGCGCACACGCTGGCGGACCCGGCCAAGGGCACCGGCGTCGCGATGGTCTGCACGTTCGGTGACCTGACCGACGTGACCTGGTGGCGGGAACTGGACCTGGAGACCCGGGTGGTGATCGGCCGCGACGGACGGCTGCTGCCGGAGCCACCGTCCGGGGTGCCCGGCGGCCCGTACGCGGAGCTGGCCGGGCAGACCGTGAACGGGGCCCGGCGTCGTCTGGTGGAGTTGCTCGTCGACGCGGGTGACCTGGTCGGCGACGTGCGACCGATCACGCATCCGGTGAAGTTCTACGAGCGGGGCGACCGGCCGCTGGAGATCGTCTCGACCCGGCAGTGGTATCTGCACAACGGTGGCCGCGACGCCGACCTGCGCGAGGCGCTGCTGGCCCGGGGGCGGGAGATGCGCTGGGTGCCGGAGCACATGCGGCACCGCTACGAACACTGGGTGAGCGGCCTGACCGGCGACTGGCTGGTCAGCCGACAGCGATTCTTCGGCGTGCCGGTGCCGGTGTGGTACCGGCTCGACGACGTTGGCGAGCCGGACTGGTCCCACCCTCTCACGCCGGAGGACTCCGCGCTGCCGATCGACCCGTCCGAGGACGCCCCGCCGGGTTACGACGAGTCGCAGCGCGGCGTGCCGGGCGGATTCGTCGGCGATCCGGACGTGCTGGACACCTGGGCCACCTCGTCGCTGACCCCGCAGCTCGCCGGCGGCTGGGAACGTGACCCGGAACTGTTCCGGAAGATCTTCCCGATGGACCTGCGCCCGCAGGGCCAGGAGATCATCCGGACCTGGCTCTTCGCCACCGTGGTCCGGGCCCACCTGGAGCACGGCACGCTGCCCTGGCACACCGCCGAGTTGTCCGGCTGGATCCTCGACCCGGACCGCAAGAAGATGTCCAAGTCCAAGGGGAACGTGGTGACCCCGATGGCGTTGCTGGAGCAGCACGGCTCCGACGCGGTGCGCTACTGGTCGGCCAACGGCCGGCCCGGCACCGACCTGGCGTTCGACCCGGCACAGATCAAGGTCGGTCGGCGGCTCGCCACCAAGCTGCTCAACGCGTCGCGGTTCGCGCTCGGGCTCGGTGCCGCCGACGCCCTGCGCGCCCCGGCGACCACCCCGCTGGACCGGGCGGTGCTGGCCGAACTGGCGTCAGTGGTGGCGGCGTCAACCACCGCGTTCGAGGCGTACGACCACACGGCCGCGTTGCAGGCCGCCGAGTCGTTCTTCTGGCGGTTCTGCGACGACTACATCGAGTTGGTGAAGGAACGCGCCTACGGCACCGGTGCCGGGGCGGACTCGGCCCGGGCAACGCTGGCCACCGCGCTTTCCGTGCAGCTCCGGCTCTTCGCGCCGGTGCTGCCGTACGCGACGGAGGAGGTGTGGTCCTGGTGGCGCTACGGGTCGGTGCACCGGTCGCCGTGGCCCACCACGTACGAGGTGAACCGGGCCGTCCAGGGCGAGGGTGATCCCGCGCTGCTGCGGTTGGCCTCCGACGCGTTGGGGCAGGTCCGGCGGGCCAAGTCGGAGCGGAAGCTGTCGATGAGGGCGGAGGTGCCGCTGGCCGAGGCGCTCGGTCCGGCGGCCCTGCTCGACCAGCTCACCGAGGTCGCCGACGACCTGCGGGCGGCGGGCCGGATCGGCAAACTCGACCTGCTGCCGGACCGCACCACCGAACTCGTCATCGCCTGCGCCTTCTAGCGCTTGGGTGAAAGGAAGGGCACCTTGTTAACGCCTGGTGCATAGGAAGGGCCCCCTGCTAACAACCGGCCGGCACGAGCCCGTCGGAACCGTTAACAGGGGGCCCTTCCTATACCGGAGGCGTTAACAAGGTGCCCTTCCTTGCATACCTCAGCTGGTTTCGCCGGCCACCGAGAAGGACCGTAGGCGGTCGATGGCGAGCAGCGTGAAGCCGACGCTGACCAGTACCATCATCACCGCCGCCACCGGCACGGAGACCGTCGTGTTGAGCAGCTCGGTCGGGGCCAGCCTGTCGGCGACGGCGATCACGTAGTGCTGGATGGACAGCACCCGGGTACCGGTCACCACGTTGCTGAGCAGCCCTTCCCAGATCAGCACGTAGACCAGGCCGAGCAGCACCGGCCGCCGGGTGAGCAGGCTGCTCGCCACGAACAGGGCCGAGTAGGCCAGCGCACCGGCCGTCGCGGCGACGGCGAGCGCCAGACCGAGGCGGACCGAGTCGGCCAGCAGACCGGCGACGAAGAGCGGCACCGCCACGGTGACGGCGGTGGCACCGGCCGCCACCGCCAGCTTGGGCAGGACGATCTGCCAGCGCGGCAGTGGCGTGGTGAGCACGTGCACCACCGTGCCGTCGTCGATCTCGGCACCGAGCACGCCGGTGCCGACGATGAGCGCGATCACCGGCAGCACCACGGCCAGGCCGAGGCCGACCAGGACCGGCGGTCCCCAGTCGGTGGGCTTCACCCCCAGACCACGGGAGAGTACGGCCAGCACCACCAGCAGGATGGGCAACGGCAGCAGCAACAGGAACCGGCGGCGACCGAACAGCCCGCGCGCGGTGATCCAGGAGACAGTGGACATCAGGCCTCCACCAGGTAGGAGAAGACGCTCTCCAGGGATTCGTCCTCGGGCACGAGCTGGCTGACGCGTACGCCCCGGGCCAGCGCCACCTTCGGCAGCGCCCGGGTGAACGAGCCGTAGTCGCCGGCGCGTACGGTCAGCCCGTTGCGGCCCAGCTCGACGCCGCTGACCGAGGGTTCGGCCATCAGCGCGACGGCCAGCGCCCGGTCGTCGGTGGAGCGGATCGCGAAGACGTGCGGCCGGTTGGTCATCAGTCGGCGGATGGTGCGGAAGTCACCGGAGGCGGCGAGCCGGCCGGCGACCATCACCTGCACGGTGCCGGAGACCTGCTCGACCTCCTCCAGAATGTGCGAGCTGAACAGGATGGTGCGGCCCGCGTCGCCGAGCGAGTGCAGCAGCTCCATCATGTGCAGCCGCTGGCGCGGGTCCATGCCGTTGAACGGCTCGTCGAGCAGCAGCACCTGCGGTTCGTGCACCAGCGCCGCCGCCACCCGGGCCCGCTGCCGCATGCCCTTGGAGTACGTGCCGATCCGGCGGTCCTGCGCGCTCTCCAACTCGACGAGGGCGATCGCCCGGCGGGCTGCCTCCTTCGGGTCGGGCAGCTTGTGCATCCTGGCGGTGGCGAGCACGAACTCGTACGCGGTGAGGAACGAGTGCACCGCCTCCCGCTCGCTGACCAGCCCGAGCCGGCGGTACACCTCGGGGTTGCGCCAGGTGGGCCGCCCGTCGAGGGTGACCGCGCCCCGCGACGGGGCGAGGAATCCGGCCATCATGTGCAGCAGCGTGGTCTTGCCGGCCCCGTTCGGTCCGAGCAGACCGGTCACCCCGGGGCCGAGGGACATGCTGACGTCGTTGACCGCGACCACGTTGCCGTACCAGCGGGAGACCCCGGCCAGGTCGAGGCTGCTGGTGGTGGCGGTGGCCGTCGGCGCGGCGGCGGAGGAGGTCGTGGTCATCGTGCGGCCACCTTCCGGTAGCGGGCCAGCAGCAGGGCGACGCAGCCGGCCACGAGCGCGACGGCGGCCACGGCGTACAGCGGGCCGAACGGGCCGAGGTCGGGCACGAAGGCGTCCTGGTCGGTGATCAGCAGGTCGCGCAGTGTCCAGACGCCGACGCCCTGCACCAGGGTGGACGGCGAGGCGAGACCGGAGAGCTGGTTGGCCGCCTGTGAGGGCAGGATCGACATGGTGCCGACGATCGGCGTGGTCATCAGGAAGACCGCGACGATGCCACCGGCGGCGAAGGCCCGCTTGCCGGTCAGCGAGGCGACCAGCAGGCCGATCGAGGCGAAGACCGCCGCCCAGAGCCCGGCGTAGAGCAGCCCGCCGGTCAGGTCCACGAACTCGTCCCAGACCGCTCCGGGACCGTCCAGCGTGAACGCGCCGCCGAGGAACATGAACAGTTGCGGCGCACCGAGCAGCAGCCAGAGCGAGGTGACCAGGGCGAGCAGCTTGGCCAGCGGGTAGTCGGCGCGGGGCAGCGGCCGGGAGAAGTACAGCGGCAGCACACCGCTGCGCAGGTCCCGCGAGACCAGCTCGGGCGCGGCCACCGCGACGAAGAACAGGACCAGCCAGCTCATGTTGTCGGCGAACTGCGCGTACGTCATCACGACCTCGCCGAACTGGGCGCGGATCGCGGTGGCGGCGACGGCCACCATGAGCACGATGCCGACCACCAGCCAGGGGAAGATCTTCGCCTTGGCGCTGCGCCCCAGACCGAAGGCGGTGCGTACGCCGTGCAGGTAGAGCGATCCGAAGACGTACCGGCGGCCGAGCCGGGGACCGGTGTACCGCTGGTAGCCGATGTCGTGGATGACGCCGGTCGGCTCAGGCATGGGTGCTCTCCCTCCGGGAGAAGAGTTCGGAGACCCGGTGTCGGCGCTGGTCCAACCGGTGCAGCGGCAGGTCCAGCTCGGCCACCGCACCGAGGATCAGGTCGTAGGTGCCGTCGTCGGCGAGCGGGACCAGGAGCAGTTGCCCCTCCCGGTTCACCGGCAGGTCGAGCGCGGTCAGCCGGGTCGCCAGCTCGTCGGTGCCCTCGCTGACCTCGACGGCGAGCACGTCGAGGGCCGTGGTCATCGCGGCGATGTGGTCGGCGCGCAGCAGCCGCCCGCCGTCGATCGCGACCAGCGTGTCGCAGATCCGCTCGACCTCGCCGAGCAGGTGGGAGCAGACCAGCACGGAGATGCCGAACTCGGTGCCGATCCGGTGCACCAGGGCCAGCATCGCGTCCCGGCCGGCCGGGTCGAGACCGTTGGTGGGCTCGTCGAGAAGCAGCAGGTCGGGGTCGTGCACCAGCGCCTGGGCCAGCTTGACCCGCTGCTTCATGCCGGTGGAGTAGCCGCCGACCGGGCGGTGTCGCTCCTCGTGCAGCCCGACGTGGCGCAGCGCCTCGGAGGCACGTTCCCGCGCGACCGTCTTCGGCAGGCCGCTGATCCGCCCGAGGTGGGTGACCAGTTCGGCGCCGGACAGGTCGGGTGGCAGGCAGTCGTGCTCCGGCATGTAGCCGACCCGGGCGCGTACCGCCGTGGGATCGGTGGTGGGGTCGAGGCCGAGTACGCGTACCTGGCCACTGGTCGGGGCGAGCAGGCCGAGCAGGAGCTTGATCAGCGTCGACTTGCCGGCGCCGTTGGCGCCGACCAGCCCGACTATTCCTGGCTCCACCGCTACCGTCAGCTCGGACAGTGCGGTGACCCCGCCGCCGTAGACCTTCGTCAACGACTCGGTTGCGATCAGTGTCACGTCGACAGCCTAGAGAGGGTCGGCAATGTTCCGGACCCCGGTGAGGGCCCCTGTTTCCCCTGATCCTCCCCGGGTGGCCGCCCCCTAGGGTGAGGCGTCCCGGACCTGGGCCGGCATCCCCGCCACCACCGGCACGCCGGAGTCGGTTGCGTACGCCGGGCCGGAAGAGGAGGATTCGACCCCGCACACTCAGTGATCGCGGCATTTGGTACACCATGGAGCATGCGACACGACAACCGGCGGAAGTGGCGGGCAGGAGGACGATGACGGCTGGCGGGCCCAAGGTGAGCGTGGTGGTGCCGGCGTACAACGCGGCCGGGACCATCCAGACGCTCGTCGACTCCCTGCTGCGGCAGTCCATGCCGGCGGCGGAGTTCGAGGTGATCTTCATCGACGACGGTTCGACCGACGACACCGGGGCCCTGCTGGACAAGCTGGCCGCCGCGCACCCGCACATCCAGGTGCTGCACACCGAGAACGCCGGTTGGCCGTCGCGTCCGCGCAACCTCGGGATCGCCCGGGCCCGCGGGGAGTACGTCCAGTTCGTCGACGACGACGACTGGCTCGCCGACGAGGCCCTGGAGCGGCTCCACGCGTACGCGGTGCGGCACGACGCGGACATCGCGATCGGCAGGATGGTCGGTCACGGTCGGACCGTGCCCCGGGAGCTGTTCCGCGTCGACCGCCCCGACGCCACGCTCCACGACGCCCCGCTCATCGACAGCATGACCTGCCACAAGATGTTCCGGCGGGCCTTCCTGCTGGAGCACGACCTGCGGTTCCCGGAGGACCGGAGACGTCTGGAGGACCACCATCTGGTGACCCGGGCGTACCTGCTCGCCCGCCGCGTCAGCGTGCTCTCCGGCTACACCTGCTACCACCACGCCAAACGGACCGACGGCGGCAACCTGACCGCCAGCCGACTCGATCCGGCCGAGTACTTCGACAGTCTGCGCGCCGTGCTGGACATCGTCGACGCGCACGTGCCGCCGGGTCCGCAGCGCGACCGGCTGCACCGGCGGTGGCTACGCAACGAGATGCTCGCCCGGCTGCGCGGCAAGCGGCTGCGGGACGCGCCACGGGACTGGGCCGACCAGGTCGTCGACGAGGTCGGCAGGACGATCCGGGAACGGTTCGCGCCGGGGGTCGCCGCCGCGCTGCCAGCGCTGCAACGGACCGTCACCGCGCTCGCCGCCGAGGGCCGCGTCGAGGACCTGCACCGCCTGGCCGAGTGGGAGGCGGGCGTCCGCGGCGTCGTCCGCCTGACCGGGTACGAACTGACCGGCTCGACGCTCGTCGTCACCCTGACCGGTCAGCTACGGACCGGCGACGGGCCGATCACGTTCACCCACGTCGACGGGCGGGACCTGCTCGTCGTACCGGTCGAGGAGATCCCCACCGACCTGCTCGACTGCACCGAGGAGCTGCGGCACGGCCGGCTGGACGTCCTCGCCCGGAGCGCCCGGGACGGCACTGAGTCCTTCCTGCCGGTGAGCTTCGAGGTGAAGCGCGTCACCGTTCCCGCAGGTGGCCTGCGCGTGGTCTACCGGGGCACGGCGACGGTCGACGTCGACACGCTCGACGGCGGTCCGGACCCGGGTGACTGGGCACTGAAGGCCCGGGTGTCCAGCTTCGGCTGGACCAAGGACGCGAAGGTGCCGCTGGCGTTGTCGGTCGGGGCCGACGGCCCGGTGGTGGTGGACAAGCGCCCGAGCCCGACTCCCCCGCCACCGCCGGAGAAGGTCGGCCTGTGGCGACGGGTGCAGCGGACGTTCGGCCGCCGTCCCGGCGCGACCGGGCCCGGCGCGGTCGGCGCCACCTGACCCTCGGACGGCCGCCGGGGCCGGTTGGGCCGTGGGAGGAGTGGCGCTCTCGACCGATCGGCGACCGGCTGCGAAACTGTGTGCCGGTCGCCGGAGTTGGGGGTCTGATGAGCAACGGGTGGGTGCTGCCCGACGAGGTGCTGCGGGACGCGCCGACGTACACGCCGCGTCCCGGCGAGCTCGCGGATCTGGAGTTGTTGCTCACTGGTGCGTACGCGCCGCTGACCGGCTTCATGACCCGGGCCGACCTGGTCTCCGTCAGCCGCCGTGGTCGGCTCGTCGACGGCGCACCGTGGCCGGTCGCGGTGACCCTCCAGGTGCCCACGACGCTGGTCCAGGGGCTCGACCTGCACGATCCGGAGCGCCGCACGGTGGTGCTCGCCGACGGTGAGGGAGCGCCGGTGGCGGCGCTGGAGGTGGCCGACGCCTGGCAGGTCCGTGACGGCGTGGCCGGCGTCGGCGGCACGGTCCGCCGGCTCGGCGACGGCGGGCAGGGCCCGTTCCAGCGGCTGCGCCGCCCGCCCGAGGAGATCCGGGCCATGCTGCCGCCCGGCCGGGTGCTCGGTGTGGTCGCCGACCGGCCGTTGCACCGCCCGCAACTGGCCCAGATCGCGCACGCCGTCCGGACACTCAGCGCCCACCTGTTGATCATGATTCCGGTGGGCGAGGAGGGCACCGGGGGCATGCCGCCGGAGGCGCTGGTGCGCGGCGTCTTCGCCGCCCGCGACCGGATGCCGCCGGCCACCCTGGTCGCGGTGCCGTTCTCCCGGAGGAGGGACGAGATCAGCGACGCCCTGCTGCGGGCCCGGGTGTCCGCCGCGTACGGCGTCACCCACCTGCTCTCCACCGGTGAGATGCTCTCTGGCGCCGGGCTGCGGGTGCTGGTGCCCCGGGAGCTCGCGTACGACAACCGCGACGGCCAGTGGCGCTGGCGCGAGGACATCCCGCCGCGCAACCGCCGGTTGGCGCTGACCCAGTCCGAGGTCGACGATCTGCTGGACCGGGGTTTCCCGTTGCCCGAGTGGCACACCCCGCCCGCGGTGGCGAAGGAGTTGACGCGGGCCCGGCCACCCCGGCGGCACCGTGGGCTGGTGGTCTTCCTCACCGGGCTCTCCGGTTCGGGCAAGTCGACGGTCGCCCGGGGGCTCGCCGACACGCTGCGCGAGCAGGGCGAGCGTACGGTGACGCTGCTCGACGGCGACGTGGTGCGCCGCGAGCTGACCGCCGGGCTGGGCTTCAGCAGGGCCGACCGGGACACGAACGTGCGCCGGATCGGCTGGGTGGCCGCCGAGATCGCCCGGCACCGGGGCATCGCCATCTGCTGCCCGATCGCCCCGTACGCCCAGGCCCGGGCGACCGCCCGGGAGATGGCCACGGCGGCGGGCGCCGGTTTCGTCCTGGTGCACGTGGCCACGCCGTTGGAGGTGTGCGAGCAGCGCGACCGCAAGGGCCTGTACGCGCGGGCGCGGGCAGGTCTGCTCACCGGCATGACCGGCATCGACGACCCGTACGAGGAACCGACCGACGCCGATCTGGTGCTCGACACCACGGATCTCGCGGTGGAGAACGCCGTGCACGCGGTCCTGCACCAGCTCACCGAGACCGGCTGGGTCGAGCCGCCGCGTCCCGCGCTCTGACCCGGGGATCGTCCCTTCCGGGAGGTTGCCGACCCGCGCTATGTTTGCCCATGTTCGAAGATGTTCGTTGACGTGGGGCGCGGAGGGTGCCGATGCTCGCCCAACAACGCCAGGCGGCGATCCTGGACCGGGTCCGGGCGACCGGCGGGGTCCGCGTCGGTGAGCTGGCCGTCGAGTTCGGTGTCTCCGACATGACCATCCGGCGCGACCTGGACCTGCTGCACGAGCGCGGCCTGCTGGCCAAGGTACACGGCGGGGCCACCGTCGCCGGCTCCACCGACGAGCCCGGCTTCCAGGCCAAGTCGGTGCGCCAACAGGTCGAGAAGGCCGCCATCGCGGCCCGCGCGGCACGACTCGTGCATCCCGGCGCGGCGATCGCGCTCTCCGCCGGCACCACCACCGCCGAGTTGGCCCGACGACTGGTCGACGTGCCGTCCCTAACCGTGGTGACCAACTCGCTGCCGGTCGCCGACATCCTGCACGACCAGGGCCGGGACGACCAGACGGTGGTGCTCACCGGCGGCGTGCGGACGCCGTCGGACGCGCTGGTCGGACCGCTGGCCGTGGCGGCCGTCCGGTCCCTGCACCTGGACCTGCTCTTCCTCGGCGTCCACGGGGTCACCGACCGGGCCGGTTTCACCACGCCGAACCTGATGGAGGCGGAGACCAACCGCGCCCTGGTGGCCGCCGCCGATCGGCTCGTGGTGCTCGCCGACCACACCAAGTGGGGCACGGTCGGCCTCTCCGCCATCGCCCCGTTGTCGGACGCGCACGTGCTGGTCACCGACGACCGGCTGGCTCCGGAGGCCCGCCGGCTGCTCGCCGACCGGGTCGGTGAGCTGCTCGTGGTGCCGGCGACCGGACCAGGAGGGCCGCGATGAGGCGTACCGCGATCAGGCTGGCCGACGGCCGCGAACTGATCTACTTCGACGAACGGGACGACGGCGTCCGGGACCATCCGGACCGGCGCGACCTGCCCCCTCCCCCACCCGCCTCCCAGCTCCGCTACGACCCGCTCACCGACGAGTGGGTGGCGCTGGCGGTGCACCGGCAGACGCGCATCTTCCTGCCGTCGGCCGACCAGTGCCCGCTCTGTCCCTCGACCGACGAGTGGTCCAGCGAGATCCCGGCGCCCGACTACGACGTGGCGGTCTTCGAGAACCGCTTCCCGGCCCTGAGCGGCAACGTGGTCGACGAGCCCACCGAGATGACGCCGTTCACGGCGGTCCGGCCCGGGCAGGGGCGCTGCGAGGTGGTCTGTTTCACCGACGACCACCACGGCTCCTTCGCCGGCCTACCGCCGCGCCGGGTCCGTACCGTGCTCGACGCGCTGGCCGACCGGACCGCCGCGCTGGGCGAGTTGCCTGGAGTGGAGCAGGTGTTCTGCTTCGAGAACCGGGGGGTGGAGATCGGCGTGACCCTGCACCACCCGCACGGGCAGATCTACGCGTTCCCGTTCGTCACGCCGCGTACCCGGTCGCTGTTGGGCGCGGCCCGCCGGCACGCGGAGCGCACCGGAGGCCGGAACCTCTACGCCGACGTGCTCGCCGCCGAACGTGCGGCCGGCGAGCGGGTGGTCGCCGCCAACGACCACTGGACGGCGTACGTCCCGGCCGCTGCCCGCTGGCCGTTCGAGGTGCACCTCGCCCCGCACCGGCCGGTGCCCGACATTCCGGCGTTGGATGAGGCCGAGCGGGACGCCTTCGGCCCGCTCTACCTGGACCTGCTGCGCCGCTTCGACGGCCTGTTCGACGCGCCGATGCCGTACATCGCCGCCTGGCACCAGGCGCCGGTACGCGTGGACCGCGAGCTGGGTCACCTGCATCTGCAACTGTTCAGCGTGAAGCGGGCCGCGGACAAGTTGAAGTACCTGGCCGGTACGGAGTCCGCGATGGGCGTGTTCAGCAACGACATCGCCCCCGAGCAGGCCGCCGCCCGGCTCCGCGCCGTCTGAGTCGACCGCGACGTGCGCGGGACCTGCTGCGGTGACGCGTCGGGGCGGAGAGCAGGGCGCGGGGGGCCCGGGACAGGGCCCCCCGCGGGGAAGGGACGGCTGGCTGTCGGTGACAGCCGAGGAAGGCTGGCTGCTGGGCACGCGTGCCGCGCGGCGGCGACGGTCAACCTTCCAGGACGGGACTGGCATCTCGTCCACCCTGGTCAACGAGGCGCGCCGGAGCGGGTGACGCCGCCCGGCGTGTCCGCCCGCGCCTGTC
>NZ_SISL01000163.1:0-12136 GCF_004307965.1 Verrucosispora sp. SN26_14.1
CGACCGCGGCGAGCGCGGTCGGCGGCGACACCTCGGACAGCACCGCGAAGTAGAAGACGAACATCGCCGCGGCGGGGGCGCTGACGCCGAGGTCGAGCAGGGCCGGACCGATGATCACCCAGCCGATCACGAAGGACGCGGTGACCGGGATGGCCAGGCCGAGCAGGCTCAGCGCGACGGCGGCGAGCAGCGCGGTGAGCGCCAGCACCACGGCCGGGTTCGAGCTGACCATGCCGGCGGCGTCGATCAGCAGCGCCGCGGCCTGTGGCCCGAGCCCGGTCTTCGTGGTGGTGGCGGTGATGATCCCGGCCGCCGCGCAGACCACCGTGACGGCGAGGACCCCGCGTGCGCCGCCGGAGAACGCGTCGAGCAGCCGGGGCGGGGTGAGCCGGTGCCTGCGGTCCAGGTAGGACAGCACGATCGCCAGCAGGGTGGCCAGCACCACCGCGCGGGTGGCCGAGACGCCGACGGCGAGCAGGCCGACGATCGCGAACAGTGAGGCGAAGTGATAGCCGGAGCGGGCCAGCAGCCGCCAGGCGGAGGTGGCCGGCATGGCTGCCGCGCGTACCCCGGAGCGGCGCGCGTCGATCTCCACCGAGAGCACGATGCCGAGGTAGTAGAGCACGGTCGGCACCATCGCCCAGCCGAGCACCTGGAGGTAGGAGACGCCCAGGTACTCGGCGATGATGAACGCCGCCGCGCCGAGCGTGGGCGGGGAGAGGATGGCTCCGACACCGGCCGCCGCGAGCATGCCGCCGGCCCGTTCCGCCGGGTAGCCGGCGCGGCGCAGGATCGGCCAGGTGACCGCACCGATGCTGACGGTGGTGGCGGCGCCCGAGCCGGAGACGGTGCCGAGCAGGAAGCCGGAGGCGACCGCGGTACGACCGGCGGCGGTGCGGGACCGGCGGAACGCGGCGGCGGAGAGGTCGACGAAGAACCGGCCGGCGCCGGAGCGGTCCAGCACCGCACCGTAGATGGTGAACAGCACGATGTAGGTGGCGGCCACGTCCAACGGGGTGCCGTAGAACCCGCTGTCGGAGTTGTAGAAGGCGTCCACGATCTGCCCGAAGTCGAGCCCGGCGTGGGCCACCGCCCAGGTCTGCGGCAGCAGTCCGCCGTAGTAGCCGTAGCCGAGGAAGACCAGGCACACCACGGGCAGGATCCAGCCGGTGGTGCGTCGGCACGCCTCCAGCAGCAGGAGCAGCAGGACGGTGCCCATCGCCACGTCGGTGCCGACGAGCAGGCCCTGCCGGTCGAGGAAGGCGTCGTAGCCGCCGCCACCGCCGGCCAGCGCGACCGGCAGCACCGGGTAGAGACAGGCGGCGAGCGCGGCGACTGCCAGTGCCCAGTCGACCCCGCTCGGCCCGGTGCGTGGCGGGCGGGCCTGCGCCGGGGGCGTGGCACGTCCGTCGGTGTTCGCGTCACGGTCGCGGCGCAGCCGGGGCAGCCGCAGGTCGGCCGGGTACGCGAGGAAGACCAGTGGGAGTACGCCGGCCAGGAAGAAGATCAGGTAGTACTTGCTGCCCTGGGCCAGTGGCCGGAACACCTGCCAGAGGGCGAGCAGCGCGACGGCCAGGGTCGCGGCGGTCAGCAGGACGGCGACCGGCCCGGTGAGCGTACGGCCGGGCTTCTCGTCCTCGAACTGGGCGGCCAGTTCCCGCGCGTCCACCTCCGGCGGCGCGTCGGTGTCCCCGGCACCGGTGGGTCGGTCACCGGGTGGCGTGTTCGGGCCGGTGGCGGGCTCGGGGCCGGGTCGTTGCCGGGGGATGGTGGCCGGAACGGTCCCGACGGCGCGCGGATCGGCCTCGGGGTCGGCCTCCGCCACGCGGGCACGGGCGCGATTGCCCTCGGGTCCGGAATCATCGGTGAATCGGATAGCCGACACGAGGGGGGACGATACGCGAATTGACACATCGATGGGAACATTGTCGATCGTCGTTTCCCTGAGTGACTTTCATTTTGTTTCAGTCACTCCCCGCTGCGCTTGTTTCAGAATCAGTTTCGCGACCGGCGCGGGACGTGCGCGTTAGTCTGCCGGATGCGCGACGCGAGCACGCGTAACTGCGTCCGTTTTTCACCTTCTGGGGCATTGGGCTGTCACATGTCGGCGTCGAAATGCCAGCGAATCCATTACTCTCCGTATAGATGCTGACGGAGGGTGGCGGCGTCGATCGGGTGGGTCGTCCGGGCCGGGGCGGTGGTTCGGCGGCTACCGGTGCGGGTGCCCGACCTGATCCGGTCGGCGCGTCACGGTTGACAGCGGATCCCCGACGAGTCGCGCTCTGCGCCGGTGCACGCGCCATTCCCGATCGCCTTTCCGCCATGGCCCGGGCCGGACGCGCGGCACCGGTGGCGCGACGGTGCGGTCGGCGGCACGACGGTGTGGTCGGCGGCACGCCGTGTCCGCGGTCCACGCGGAGGGCCGGCGGGTGGTTACCCGAGCGCACTGGCGGGGCATGTCTCGGGCGAGAACATCGAGGTGAGGGGAGGGGCGATGGCCTCCGAGAAGTCTTCCCGTCCAGACCGGGCCGACGCGGTGCGGCAGCCCGCCGACGATCCCCGCAGCGGTGCGGAGCGCCTGCCGGCCGACCGGGACACCCCCGACGGGCCGACCCGGCTGTCCCGCGACGAGTGGGTGGCGGCGGCGCGGCGGACCGTCCGGGAGTTCAGCTCCGACGGCCTGACCGACTGGGCCGCCGCCCTCACCTACTACGGTGTGCTCTCCATCTTCCCCGGCCTGCTGGTGCTGGTCTCGCTGCTCGGTCTGCTCGGCCCGAGCGCCACCCAGGGCGTGCGCGACACCGTCGGCCAGGCGGTGCCGGAGCAGAACATCCGCCAGATCATCGACGCGGCCATCGACCAGGCGCAGCAGAACGGCGGTCTCGCCGGCCTCGCCGCCGTGATCGGTCTGCTGGCCGCCTTCTGGTCGGCCTCCGGCTACGTCGCCGCCTTCATGCGCGCCTCCAACATCATCTACGACGTGCCGGAGGGACGCCCGATCTGGAAGACCCTGCCGATCCGGGTGGGCGTGACCGCCGTGATCGGGGTGCTGCTGCTGGCCAGTGCGGTGATCGTGGTGTTCACCGGCCGGTTCGCCGAGCAGGTGGGTGACGCGATCGGGGTCGGCAGTACGGCGGTGACGGTCTGGGACCTCGCCAAGTGGCCGGTGCTGCTGATCCTGGTCAGCCTGATGTTCGCCATCCTCTACTGGGCTTCGCCGAACGCCCGGCAGGGCGGCTTCCGCTGGGTCAGCCCGGGCGGGGTCCTCGCGGTGGTGATGTGGCTGCTGGTCTCCGGCGTCTTCGCGCTCTACGTGGCCAACTTCGGCTCGTACAACAAGACCTACGGTGCGCTCGCCGGTGTGATCATCTTCTTGGTCTGGCTCTGGCTGAGCAACGTCGCGATCCTCTTCGGCGCCGAGTTCGACGCCGAGCTGGCGCGCGGCCGGGCCATCGCGGGTGGCCTGCGTCCGGTCGACCGGGAGCCGTACGTCGAACTGCGCGACGACCGCAAGCTGCGGCAGGAGGACGAGACGGATTGAGTTCGGCTTCCTAGCTGGATCAGAGACACCCTGGGTCCGACCGCCGGTCATCGGCGCTCGGACCCAGGCTCGTTCTGCCCGGTCGGATGCGCGTCGTCAGGCTCCGGCCGGTTCGGCCACCTCCCGCCCTCGGGCGGCATCGGCAGGCCGGCGGCCACCATCTGCCACGGCGCGGACCGGATGAGCAACCCTTTCCTTGATCCACTCGAAGCTTTTGTCTGCTCGGACAAAAGTTGGTGGAATGTCGGCCGAAGATCTGGACAGGCAGCTCGGAAGGCGCTTACTGTGTCGGACACAACACATCGGCGTTGCGTCGATGTGAATCGCATCGATGAAAGGGGTCCCGATGCGGACCGTCGAACCCCTGCACGTGCGCCTGTTGCGGTTGCTCCGCGACCAGGGGGCCGTCTCCCGGGCGGAGCTGGCGGACCGCCTGGAGATCCCCCGTCCCCGGCTGCTGGCCGAGCTGGAACGACTGGTGAGCCATGGCTACGTCGCCGAGGCCGGCATGGCCGCCTCCCGGGGCGGCCGACGCTCCACGCTCGTCGAACTGAGCCCGGACCTGCGGTTCGCGGCCGTCGACCTCGGAGCCAGCTCCATCGACGTCGAAGTCGTCAACGGCCGCCTGGAGCCCGTGGCGGCGTACGCGGAGACGGCCGACATCCGCTCGGGTCCCAAGGTGACCCTGCACCGCGTGAACGAACTGCTCGCCAAGGCCCGTGTGGACGGCGTCTACGACCGGCTGAACGCGGTCGGCATCGGGGTGCCCGGTCCGGTCAGCTTCCGCGACGGAGTGCCGGTGTCCCCGCCGATCATGCCGGGATGGGACCGCTTTCCGGTCCGTGAGCTGCTCACCCGCGAGCACGGCTGCCCGGCGGTGGTCGACAACGACGTGAACATCATGGCGATCGGCGAACGGCACGGCGGGGTGGCGCACTCGGTCGACGACTTCCTCTTCGTCAAGATCGGCACCGGGATCGGGTGCGGGATCTACCTGAGTGGCGAGGTCTACCGGGGCACCGACGGCTGCGCCGGGGACATCGGCCACATCCAGGTCGACGGGCACGGGCCGGTCTGCTCGTGCGGCAACGCCGGCTGCCTGGAGGCGCTGTTCAGCGGCGCCGCGCTGGCCAAGGAGGCCACTGCCGCAGCGCGTACCGGTGCCTCACCCGCGCTGGCCGAACGCCTGCGCGTGCAGGGGTCGGTCACCGCCCAGGACGTCGCCGCCGGTGCCGTCGAGGGCGACGTGGCCTGCATCCAGCTCATCCGCGAGGGCGGCCGACGCCTCGGCAGCGTCCTCGCCGGACTGGTCAGCTTCACCAACCCGTCGATGATCGTCATCGGCGGTGGACTCGCCCAACTCGGGCACGTCCTACTCGCCGAGATCCGCAGCGTCGTCTACCGGCGTTCCCTGCCGCTGGCCACCGGCAACCTGCCGGTCGTGCTCTCCGAACTGGGACCCCGCGCCGGTGTCGCCGGAGCCGCGGTGCTCGCCAGCGACCTGGCTTTCCTGGAGGCAGCGTGAACACCGACGGCGACGTGAGCGACGCGCCACTGGTCGAAGCTCCGGACGACACCGTGGCCGGCGAGGTGGTCCTGCGTCTGACCGACGTGGTCAAGACCTTCCCGGGCGTACGCGCGCTGGACGGCGTGCAGTTGGAGGTCCGGGCCGGCGAGGTGCACTGCCTGCTCGGGCAGAACGGCGCCGGCAAGTCGACCCTGATCAAGGTGCTCGCCGGAGTGCATCGACCGGACTCGGGGCTGGTCGAATGGCGCGGCGAGCCGGTCACCTTCGCCAACCCGCAGGCTGCCATGCGAGCCGGGATCGCCACCATCTATCAGGAACTCGACCTGGTCGACGACCTGTCGGTGGCGGAGAACGCCTTCCTCGGGCACGAGCCGCGTCGCATCGGCTTCGTCCGCCGGGGGCAGATGGCCCGGCGTACCCGGCAGATCCTCGGTCGGCTCGGGCACGCGGAGATCCCGCCGGGCCGGGTGGTGCGAGCGCTGCCGGCAGCCGGCAAGCAGGTGGTCAGCATGGCCCGCGCGCTCTCCCACGAAGCCCGGCTGATCATCATGGACGAACCGAGTGCGGTGCTCGCCCACGACGAGGTGGAGAACCTCTTCCGGATCATCCGCGAGCTGACCGCGCAGGGGATCGCGGTCATCTACATCTCGCACCGGCTGGAGGAGATCCGCGAGATCGGTGACCGGGTGACGGTCCTCAAGGACGGCCGGACCACGGCCTCGAACCTGGCGGCCCGGGACACCCCGACGCGTGACCTGGTCTCCCGGATGACCGGCCGGACCATCGAGTACGTCTTCCCGGATCGCCCCGACAGCACCGGTGTCGGCGACGAACTGCTCCAGGTCGACGGGTTGACCCGGGCCGGGGAGTTCGCCGACGTCTCGCTCTCGGTCCGGGCCGGGGAGATCGTCGGCATCGCCGGGCTGGTCGGTTCCGGCCGGTCCGAGCTGCTGGAGACGATCTACGGCGCCCGGCGGGCCGAGTCCGGCTCGGTGCGGATGTCCGGTCGGGCCCTGCGGTCGGGCAGCGTCGGCGCGGCGGTCCGGGCCGGCATGGGCATGGCCCCGGAGGAACGCAAGAGCCAGGCCCTGCTGCTCGGCGAGCCGATCTACCGCAACGTCACGCTGGCGACCTTCAGCAGGTACGCCCGACTCGGGTTCACCGACGTCGGGAAGGAACGCGCCGAGGCGGACCGGATCGCGGAGAAGCTGGAGATGCGCCCGCGCGACGTACGCCGGGCGGTGCGCACGCTCTCCGGCGGCAACCAGCAGAAGGTGGTGGTCGGGCGCTGGCTGCTCGGCGACACCAGACTGCTGCTGCTCGACGAACCGACCCGGGGCGTGGACGTGGGCGCCCGCGCCGAGCTGTACCAGGTGATCCGGCAACTCGCCGCCGAGGGTGTCGGGGTGCTGCTGGTCTCCAGCGAGGTGCCCGAGGTGCTCGGTCTGGCCGATCGGGTGCTGGTCATGCGGGAGGGCCGGGTCGTGCGTACCGCCCCGGCGGGCGAACTCGACGAGAACACCGTGCTCGACCTCGTGATGGCGGGGTCTCTGATGGAAGGCGCACCGGCATGAGCGAGCGTCAGCGAGCGAATCATCGATACAGCGTGAAGGTGCCTCATGGCGGCGCGGAGCGAAGCGGAGCGCCGGCATGAGCGAGCGAGGGCCCTCGACGACACAGTTGCCGGCACAGTCGCCGCCGGTGGACCCGAGCGGGACCGGGGTGACCACGCACGGGGCGGCCGACGCCCCGACGCGCGGCGGCCGGCTCTCCTTCTGGAACGGCGAGGGCGGTGAGGGCGCCAAGCGGAACCTGGCTCTGATCGGGGTGCTGCTGGTGCTCTTCGTGATCGGCGCGGCCACCCGCTCCGACCTGTACTCCAACCCGGACTGGGTCTGGGCCAACATGCTCAGCATCCTCAAGCTCGCCTCGGTGGTCGGCGTGGTCACCGTCGGGATGACCTTCGTGATCATCGGTGGCGGCATCGATCTCTCCGTCGGCGCGATCGTCGCGCTGGCCGGGGTCTGGTGCACCACGGTCGCCACGCAGAGCTTCGGCGCCGCCGGCATGATCTTCACCGCGATCGTGGTCGGGGTGGCGGTCGGCCTGGTCAACGGGACGCTCATCGCGTACGGGCGGCTGGTGCCGTTCATCGCCACGCTGGCCATGCTGGTGGCGGCCCGGGGACTGGCCGCCGAGATCTCCGACAAGCAGACGCAGATCTCGCAGAACGGCGTCATCAACGGGATCGCCAGCAACGACCTGCTCGGTATCCCGCTGCTGGTCTACATTCTGGCCGCCGTGGTCGCCGCCGGGTGGGTGCTGCTCAACCGCACCACCTTCGGCCGGCGTACGGTCGCCGTCGGCGGCAACCCGGAGGCGGCCCGGCTGGCCGGCATCAACGTCCGGCTGCACACCCTGCTGCTCTACGCGCTCTCCGGCCTCTGCTGCGGCATTGCCGCGATCATGCTCACCGCCCAGGCCACCTCGGCCCAGGCGGCGATGGCCAACCTCTACGAGCTGGACGCGATCGCCGCCGTGATCATCGGTGGCACGCTGCTCAGCGGCGGGCGGGGCACCATCATCGGTTCCCTGCTCGGTGTGATCATCTTCGCCACCATCACCAACCTCTTCGCGATCAACGGACTCTCCACCGAGGCACAGAACATGGTCAAGGGCGGCATCATCGTCGCCGCCGTCCTGATCCAGCAGGTGCAGTTCGGCACCCTCACCCAGTTCCTCCGCCGCAACAACCGGGTCACCACCAACTAACCCTCTTCGCACCCTCCGCACCAGACCGGACCACCCGAGCAGACGACGGTGGTCGGGTCGCGCACACCCAATTTTCCTCCACCACATGACATCAGGAGGTCGTCATGACCCAGCACAGTCGCGACATGTCGCGGCGCCGGATGCTCTTCGGCGGGGCGGCCGTCGGTGCCGGCGTACTGCTCTCCGCCTGCACCAGCAACGAGCAGGGCACGCCCACCGAGGCACAGACCAAGGCGGCCGAAGGCGGCGGCAACGCCGAACCGGGCGAGCGGGTCACGATCGGGTTCTCCGCACCGGCCGCCGACCACGGCTGGATCGCCGCGATCACCAACAACGCCCGGGCGCAGGCCGGCGCGTACTCCGACGTGGAGTTCAAGACGGTCGAGGCGGGTGCGGACGCGGCGGCCCAGCGGGCGGCGCTGTCCACCCTGGTCTCGCAGAAGCCGGACGTGATCGTGCTGCTGCCGCACGACGGCAAGGAGCTGAACTCGTTCGGCCTGGAGGCGATGGCGGCCGGCATCCCGGTGGTCAACCTGGACCGGGCCTTCCCGGACGCGAAGGCGTACCGGTTGCAGATCAAGGGTGACAACTACGGCATGGGCGTGGCGGCGGCCACCTTCATCATCGAACAGCTCAAGGCCAAGGGCGTGAGCAACCCGGTGATCGCCGAGATCGCCGGCATCGACTCGCTGGAGCTGACCCAGGAGCGGTCGAAGGGCTTCGCGGACACGCTGGCCCAGGGCGGCCTGCGGGTGGCCAACCGGCGGGCCGCGGAGTTCACCGTCGACTCCGGTCAGCGCGAGGCGAGCCAGTTGCTCCAGGCCCTGCCGAAGATCGACGCGATCTGGAACCACGACGACGACCAGGGCATCGGCGTGCTGGCCGCGATCAGCCAGGCCAACCGCAACGAGTTCTTCATGGTCGGCGGCGCCGGGTCGAAGAAGGCGATGGAGGACATCCAGGCCGACAACACGGTGCTGAAGGCCACGGTGACCTACAGCCCGTCGATGGCCTCGTCGGCCATCTCGCTGGCCCGGCTGATCGGCCAGAACCGGGGCATGTCGGACCTGGTCGAGCTTCAGGTGCCCAAGGAGATCGTCCTCGCCTCCGAGACGATCACGAAGGAGAACGCGAGCGACTACCTCAAGCTCGGGTTCTGACACCACGGGGGGAGACCCACCTTGTCCACGACTGACAACCAACTGCGGGTCGGCATGGTCGGCTACGCGTTCATGGGCGCCGCGCACTCGCAGGCATGGCGGACCGTGAATCGAGTGTTCGACCTGCCGGCGCGGGCCCGGATGGTGGCCGTCTGCGGGCGTGATCCGGGAAAGGTGGCCGACGCCGCCGACCGGCTCGGCTGGGAGGAGCACACCACGGACTGGCGGGAACTGGTGACCCGCCCGGACATCGACGTGGTCGACATCTGCACACCGGGTGACAGCCACGCCGAGATCGCCCTCGCGGCGCTGGCCGCCGGCAAGCACGTGCTGTGCGAGAAGCCGCTGGCCAACACCGTCGCCGAGGCACGGGAGATGGCCGCTGCGGCAGCCACCGCCCGAGCCGGCGGGGCCCGCTCGATGTGCGGGTTCAACTACCGGCGCGTACCCGCGGTGGCGCTGATGCGTCAGCTGGTCGCCGACGGGCGGCTGGGGGTGATCCGGCACGTCCGGGCCAGCTACCTGCAGGACTGGATCGTGGACCCGCAGTTCCCGCTGGTCTGGCGGTTGCAGAAGGACCAGGCGGGCTCCGGCGCGCTGGGTGACATCGGTGCGCACATCATCGACCTGACCCAGCACGTCACCGGCCAGCGGATCGCCGGGGTCAGCGCGGTCACCGAGACGTTCGTCAAGGAGCGGCCGTTGCCGACCGGTTCGAGCGGGCTGGCGGCGCAGGCCGACGGTGCCGCCGCCACCGGACCGGTGACCGTCGACGACGCCGCGATCTTCGTGGCCCGACTCGACGGCGGCGCGCTGGCCACGTACGAGGCGACCCGGTTCGCCACCGGCCGCAAGAACGCCCTCCGGGTGGAGATCAACGGGTCGCTCGGCTCGGTGGTCTTCGACCTGGAGCGCCTCAACGAGCTGGAGTTCTACGACGCCACGCGCCCCACGGCCGAGCAGGGCTTCAGCCGGATCCTGGTGACCGAGAGCGAGCACCCGTACCTGTCGGCCTGGTGGCCGCCGGGCCACATCATCGGGTACGAGCACTCCTTCACCCACCAGATGCGTGACTTCATCGAGGCGGTGGCGACCGGCGTCGACCCGTCGCCCTCGTTCGTCGAGGCGTTGCAGGTGCAACTGGTGTTGGACGCGGTGGTCCGCTCGGCCGATCTGGGGTCCGCCTGGACCGAGGTGGAGCCGACGTTGGCGACGGTCGCCGCCTGAACCGCCTCCGGTACCGACCGGCGAGGGCCGGCCGCGGTTGCGCCCCGCGGCCGGAACGGGGTCGGTACCGGAGGTCGTGTCACCGGCCACCCGGCCCGGTGACACCCGTTATGCGGTGCCTCCGGTGCGGCCGGACCGGGATTCCCCGGCCGCACCGGAGCACCGCCACCGGCGGCAACGTCGCCGCCGGTCAGGAGATCCCGCCGGGTACGCACCACCCGATCTTCCCCGCCTCTGGGCGGACCTGTTCGCCATGAGTCCTCCGGCCCGGTCACCGACGCCGGTGGCCGACCGGTTGCGGGGGAGGCAGGGGCGCGACGCCGACCGCCCCTGCCTGCTAGCCCCGTCCGTCCGCACCGCCCGAATGCCGGCCGGCGTCGTCGCCGCCGACCTCGACGCCAGCCGGTGAGCTTCATCGGGCGGCGCGGCGGACGGGGCGCATCCGCCCGAAGTGATCCGAAGGAGCGCTATGCGTACGGGTGTCTGGCTGGTGGGGGCGCGCGGCTCGGTCGCGACCACCAGCATCGTCGGGGCGCTCGCCCTGCGGGCCGGTCTGACCGGGCCCACCGGGTGCGTCACCGAGCTGCCCGAGCTGCGCGGACCGGCCCTGCCGACCTTCGCCGAGCTGGTGTTCGGCGGGCACGACGTGGTCACCACACCGCTCGCCAAGCGCGCCGAGGCGCTCGCCACCGCCGGGGTGCTGCCGGCCCGCCTGGTCGCCGCGTTGACCGAGGAACTGGCCACCGTGGAACGCGATCTGCGGCCCGCGCCGATCGGCGGCAGTCAGGCCGACCGGGCCGCCGCGACCGTCCGCGACCTCGTCGACTTCCGCGAGTGGCACGGGCTGGACCGGGTGGTGGTGGTCAACGTCGCGGCCACCGAGCCGACGCCCCGACCCCACCCCGGCCACACCGACCCGGAGGCGCTGAGTGCCGCTCTCGCCGGCCCCGACGAGGTGCTGCCCCCCAGCTCCCTGTACGCGTACGCGGCGGTGACGGCCGGCTGCCCGTACGTCGACTTCACCCCGTCGACCGGGCTCCGGCTGCCGGCGTTGACCACGCTCGCCGACACGCACCGGGTGCCGTACGCCGGACACGACGGCAAGACCGGGGAGACGCTGCTCAAGTCGGTGCTCGCCCCGATGTTCGCGATGCGCCACCTCACCGTACGGTCCTGGTCCGGGCTCAACCTGCTCGGCGGCGGCGACGGCGCGACCCTCTCCGACCCGGCCGCCAACGCCGCCAAGGTCCGCAGCAAGCAGCGGGTACTCGGCGAGACGCTCGGCTACCTGCCGCAGGGCGACACCCGCATCGAGTACGTCGAGGAACTGGGCGACTTCAAGACCGCCTGGGACCTGATCACCTTCGCCGGCTTCCTGGGCACCGGCATGCGCCTGGAGTTCACCTGGCAGGGCTGCGACTCGGCGCTGGCCGCCCCGCTCGTGCTCGACCTGGCCCGGCTCACCGCCGCCGCACACGCCGCCGGGGTCACCGGGCCGCTGACCGATCTCGCCTTCTTCTTCAAGGACCCGCTCGGCACCGCCACCCACTCGCTCGGCGACCAGTGGACCCGACTCGCCGCGTTCACCCGTCGTCTGCACGCCGGAGGTCACGATGCCGCGCGTGGCTGACCTCGCCGAGCTGGTCCGGGCACCGGCCGCGCTCTCGGTGCCCGGGGACGTGGTGGCCGGTGCCGCGGCGGCCGGTGCGCTCGGCCCGCGTACGCCCGTGCTGGCCACCGCGTCGGTGCTGCTCTACTGGGCCGGGATGGCCGCCAACGACTGGGCGGACCGGCGGCTGGACGCGGTCGAGCGCCCCGAGCGGCCGATCCCCAGCGGCCGGGTCCACCCCGGTCTCGCGGTCGGTCTGGCCGCCGGGCTGACCGTGGCCGGTGTCGGGCTCGCCGCGC
>NZ_SISL01000164.1:0-12038 GCF_004307965.1 Verrucosispora sp. SN26_14.1
AGATGTGTATAAGAGACCTGGCCAAGGCGGTCGTCGGGCAGGACGCCGTCGTCGCCGGCCTCGTCGTCGCGCTGCTCTGCCGGGGCCACGTCCTGCTGGAGGGCGTACCGGGGGTGGCCAAGACGCTGCTGGTGCGTACGCTGGCCGCCGCGTTGGACCTCACGGCCCGGCGGGTGCAGTTCACCCCGGACCTGATGCCCGGCGACGTCACCGGCTCGATGGTCTTCGACTCGCGGACCGCGGCGTTCACCTTCCGCGAAGGACCGGTCTTCACCAACCTGCTGCTCGCCGACGAGATCAACCGGACCCCGCCGAAGACCCAGTCCGCGCTGCTCGAAGTGATGGAGGAACGGCAGGTCACCGTCGAGGGCGAGCGCCGTGGCCTACCCGACCCGTTCATCGTCGTCGCCACCCAGAACCCGGTGGAGTACGAGGGCACCTATCCGCTGCCGGAAGCCCAGCTGGACCGTTTCCTGCTCAAGCTGACCGTGCCGCTGCCCAACCGGGACGAGGAGTTGGGGGTGCTCCGCGCCCACCATGCCGGCTTCGACCCGGGCGACCTGGCCGGCGTCGGTGTGGGCCCGGTGGCCGGTGCCGCCGACCTCGCCACGGCCCGCGCGGCGGTGAGCCGGGTGCACGTCGCCGAGCCGCTGCTCGGGTACATCGTCGACCTGTGCCGGGCCACCCGGGCCGTACCCGCGCTGGAACTGGGCGCCTCGCCCCGTGGCGCCACCGGTCTGCTCGGCGCCGCCAAGGCGTGGGCCTGGCTCAGCGGCCGCGACCACGTGGTGCCCGACGACGTCAAGGCGATGGCCCGGCCCACCCTGCGGCACCGGCTCCGGCTGCGCCCCGAGGCGGAACTGGAGGGTGTCGCGGTCGACGCCGTACTGGACACGGTGCTGGCCACCGTGCCGACCCCGCGATGACCTGGCGGGCGGCGGCGCTGCTCGCGGTGGGCGCGCTGACCCTGCCGCTGTGGCCGGCTCCCTTCGTCGGGGTGGCGGTGATGGTCGGTGCGGTCCTGCTGCTGCTCGTCGTGGATCTCGCGCTCGCCGCGCCGCTACGGTCGCTCACCGCCTCGCGGGAGGGCGAACGGTCCGTCCGACTCGGCGGGACCGCCACCGTCGTCCTGCACCTGGGCAATCCCTCCGGTCGGCCGCTGCGCGCCCAGGTCCGCGACGCCTGGGTGCCGTCGGCCGGGGCCCGGCCCGACGTGCCGTCGAACCGGGTGGTGCAGGTCGCCCCCGGCACGGTGGTAGCGCTGCCCAGCCGGCTGACCCCGACCCGCCGGGGTGACCGGCCCGCCGTGACGCTCACGGTCCGCTCGCTCGGGCCGCTCGGGCTGGCGTTCCGGCAGTGGAGCGGTCGACCGGTGACACCGCCGTGGACCCTGCGGGTGCTGCCCCGCTTCGACTCGCGGCGGCACCTGCCCGAGAAGCTGGCCCGGCTGCGGGTCATCGACGGCCGCCAGGTCGGCCGGGGACGCGGCGCGGGCACCGAGTTCGACACGCTGCGCGAGTACGTGCCCGGCGACGACGTGCGGTCCGTCGACTGGCGGGCCACCGCCCGCCGGGGCGAGGTGCTGGTCCGGACCTGGCGCCCCGAGCGGGACCGACGAGTGGTCTGCGTGCTGGACACCGGACGGACGTCGGCGGTGCGCCTCGGGGACGAGCCTCGGCTGGACACCTCGATCGAGGCGGCGCTGCTGCTCGCCGCACTGGCCACCCGGGCCGGTGACCGGGTCGACGTGTTCGCCGCCGACGCCGTGCCCCGGGCGTCGGTCAGCGGCGCCGAACGACCGGCGCAGTGGAGCCGACTGGCGCACGCGCTGGCGCCGTTGCAACCCGCCCTGGTGGAGACCGACTTCCGTCTGATCGCGGGCGAGCTGCTGCGCCGGCACCGTCCACGCAGCCTGGTCGTCCTGCTCACCGCGCTGGAGCCCGGCGCCCTCGGCGAGGGTCTGCTGCCGGTGCTGCCCCGGCTGGCCGCCCGGCACCGGGTGGTGGTGGCAGCAGCCCAGGACCCGGTGCTCGCCACGCTCACCACCGGGCCGCCCCGGAAGGTCGAGGACGCCTACACGGCCGCCGCCGCCTGGCGCACGCTCGCCGAACGTGACCGACTCACGGCCGCCCTGACCGGCCACGACGTCACCGTCATCGACGCTCCCGCGCCACAGCTCGCCGCCGCGCTGACCGACGCCTACCTGCGGCTCAAGTTCACCGGCCAACTCTGATCCGCCCGGCAACCGCCGACGAGCGCCTCAGTGCTGCACGGCAGGAGAATCGCCAGCGGCGCCCCTGGTCCGGGAGCCGAGCACGAAGACGTACGTGAGGAAGGCGAGCCAGGCGGTGGCGCCGACGGCGATACGCAGAGCCGTCGGCACCGGGGCGGGGGTGACGAAGGCTTCGATCAGCGCCGAGATCGCGAAGACCACCACCAGGCCGAGGGCCACCACGACGCCGTCGCGACCCGCCCGGGCCACCGCCTGTCCCCGGGTGAGCTGCTCCGCCGGCGCGATCCACGCCCACCCGAGACGCAACCCGACTCCGGCGGCCACGAACACCCCGGTCAGTTCCAGCAGCCCGTGCGGGGTGATCAGGCCGAAGAAGACGTCCCCCCGGCCGTACCCGACCATGACGCCGCCGACCACGCCGATGTTCACCACGTTCTGCCACAGCAGATACACCACCGGGACGACCAGCACACCCGCCGCCAGGCACTTGGCGGCCAGCCAGGCGTTGTGCGTCCAGAGGTGGAAGGCGAAGGTCGGCGCGGAGAACTCGGTGTAGTAGCCGGCGAAGCCGGACTCGACCAGGTGGGCGGCCTCCGCCTCGCCGACGAACGCCGCCGCCGTCTCCGGATTGTCCGCCACGAACCCGATCAGGGTGAAGGTGAGCAGCGTGAAGGCGGTCGCCACCGCGCACCACCAGGGTGCCGCGCGCCAGACCGCACCGGGGAAGTCCACCAGCACGAACCGCCGGACGATCGCCCACGAGGGACGCGGCCGGTCGGTGAGGCGCGCCCGCGCCCGGAGCACCACCTGGGAGAGCTGACCGACCAGGGCCGGATCGGGCGAGCGACTGCGCAGCATGGAGAGCTGGGTGGTGGCCCGCTGGTAGAGCGCGACCAGTTCGTCGACCTCGTCGACGGTCAGTCGTCGGCGGCCGGAGAGCTGGTCCAGCCGGCGCCACTCCCCGCCGTGCTCGGCGACGTACGCGTCGAGATCCACCGTCCACCCCCGTCCGCGCGATCATAGTGTTCACTGTGCGGGTGAGCACAGCAGCATCGCGACCGTGGAACGCCCCGGCCTGGGGCGACGCCGAGCTGGTCAGCGGTGAGGCGGTGGAGCTGGACGTACGGGCCGCCCGGATCGGCTCGCGGGTGCTCGCGCTGCTGCTCGACGTGCTGATCCAACTGCTGTTCGGCCTGCTGCTGGCCGCCATCGTCGGATTGGGTCTGGCCGCCCTGCCGCACGGCGCGATCGACGCGGCCACCGAACGGGCGCTGCTCACCATCGGGGTGGTGCTGCTGCTGGTGGGCTACCCGGTGCTGTTCGAGCAGCTCCACCACGGCCGGACCCCCGGCAAGGCGGCGGTGGGGTTGCGGGTGGTGAGCGTCGACGGCGCCCCGGTCGGGCTGCGCCAGTCGTTGGCCCGGGCGCTGGTCGGGGTGGCCGTCGAGTGGCCCGGTCTGGTGCTGCCGCTGCTGTCCTGGGTGGCCGGGGTCACGGTGATGCTCAGCGACACCCGGGGGCGGCGTCTCGGTGACCTGGTGGCGGGCACCCTGGTCGTGCACACCCGCACCGCGACGTCCTGGCGTCCGGTCCCGGCCACCGTGCCGGCGTTGCGGGAGTGGACGTACACCCTGGACCTGAGCCGGCTCGATCCGAAGCTGGCGCTGGCCACCCGGCAGTACCTGGCCCGGGCCCACCTGTTCACCGGTGCGGCCTCCGACGACCTGGCGTCGCGGCTGTGGCGGGAGGTCGCCACGGTGATCGCCCCGCCGCCACCGGGCGGACTGCCGGCGGCGGTCTACCTGGCCGCCGTGCTCGGTGAACGGCACCGGCGGGCCCGGCACCGGCTGGCCGAGGACCGGGTGCTCACCGCCGCACTCTGGCCCCGGCTCGGCCTGCTGCCGCACGCCGACCGGCCGGACGGCCCGGTGAGCGCGCCGCTCGGCGTACCGTGGCCACGGCCCGCCGTCCCCGGGCATCCGGGCGCCGTCCCGCCGGAACCGCCGCGAGCGCCGGTGCCGACCCAGAACCGGCCGGCGGTACGACCGTCCACGCTCGTCGAGTCCGACCAGACGCCGGTGCCCGGTGTCCAGGGCACACCCGGGAGGACCTGATGAGGGGTCTGTTGCCGTGGCTGGCCGTGCTCGGGCTGGTGCTGCTGCTCAGCGCGCTGCGTCTGCGCAGCCTGGCAGCGGTGGTCTCGCTGACCTGGTTGGCCTGGTGCGTCTGGACCTGGGTCCGGCCCACCCGCCGCCAGAATCCGCCCCGCTGACCCACGTGCCGCGCTGACTCGGCTGGCCGTGGGGCCGCCGGCCCCGTTGACCCGGCCTGGAGACGAACGACCGGGCCGGGCCGACCTGAGGTCGACCCGGCCCGGTACGCGTCGGTCAGTAGCGGTAGTGGTCCGGCTTGAACGGGCCCTCCTGGCTGATGCCGAGGTACTCGGCCTGCACCTTGGTGAGCGTGGTCAGCTTGGCGCCGAGCGCGCCCAGGTGCAGCCGCGCGACCTTCTCGTCCAGGTGCTTGGGCAGCACGTACACGCCGATCGGGTACTCGTCGGTCTTGGTGAACAGCTCGATCTGGGCGATCGTCTGGTTGGCGAACGAGTTCGACATCACGAAGCTCGGGTGACCGGTGGCGTTGCCCAGGTTCAGCAGACGACCCTCGGAGAGCACGATGATCGAGTGCCCGTCGTCGAACGTCCAGAGGTCGACCTGCGGCTTGATGTTCTCCCGGGTGACGTCCGAGCGCTTGGCCAGACCGGCCATGTCGATCTCGTTGTCGAAGTGACCGATGTTGCCGACGATGGCCTGGTGCTTCATCCGGGCCATGTGCTCGTTGGTGATCACGTCGAAGCAACCGGTGGCGGTGATGAAGATGTCCGCCTGCTCGACGACGTCCTCCAGGGTGGCGACCTGGTAGCCGTCCATCGCCGCCTGGAGCGCGCAGATCGGGTCGACCTCGGTCACCACGACCCGGGCGCCCTGGCCGCGCAGCGACTCGGCGCAGCCCTTGCCCACGTCGCCGTAGCCGAGCACGACCGCCATCTTGCCGCCGATCAGCACGTCGGTGGCGCGGTTGATGCCGTCGATGAGCGAGTGGCGGCAGCCGTACTTGTTGTCGAACTTGCTCTTGGTCACCGAGTCGTTGACGTTGATGGCCGGGAAGAGCAGCGTGCCGTTGCGGTGCATCTCGTAGAGCCGGTGCACACCGGTGGTGGTCTCCTCGGTCACGCCCTTGATGTCGGCCGCGATCCGGGTCCAGCGTCCGCCGTCCTCGGCGATCGTCCGGTGCAGCAGGCCGAGGATGACCGCGTACTCCTCGGAGTCGGCGGACTCGACCGGCGGCACCGCGCCGGCCTTCTCGAACTCGGCACCCTTGTGCACCAGCAGGGTGGCGTCGCCGCCGTCGTCGAGGATCATGTTGGGCCCGTGCCCGTCCGGCCAGGCCAGCACCTGCTCGGTGCACCACCAGTACTCCTCCAGCGTCTCGCCCTTCCAGGCGTAGACCGGGACACCGGAGGGTGCGTCGGGGGTGCCGTCCGGGCCGACCACGATCGCGGCGGCGGCGTGGTCCTGGGTGGAGAAGATGTTGCAGGACGCCCAGCGGACCTGCGCGCCGAGCGCGACCAGCGTCTCGATGAGGACGGCGGTCTGGATCGTCATGTGCAGCGAGCCGGTGATCCGGGCGCCCGCGAGCGGCTGCGCCTCGGCGAACTCACGACGGATCGCCATCAGGCCGGGCATCTCGTGCTCCGCGAGACGGATCTCCTTGCGCCCGAACTCGGCGAGCGACAGGTCTGCCACCTTGTAGTCGCCCTCGGCGAGGGTACGCGGGCGGGCCTCGGACGACGTTCCGCTGCCGGACGCCGGGAGGGTGCTGGTCATGAATGCTCCTGTCGGACGATGTGCTGCGCAACCACCAACCTTACGCGCGCTGTCCGCTGCGGGACGGCCTGGTTGCGGACAGCACACGGGGCGGTCGGTCGTGGACGTGTGCCGCCCAGTCCCGCCCGCCCCGTGCATCCCCCCGGTTTGGTTCCCCCGCGCGTTCTCGGACCTTCGTCGCGATAACGCTGCGCACCCATAGAGTCACACTGCGCTAGACGCGAGTCAAGCGATTTCGGGAAAGTCGGACTTGCCGTTTCAGCGAGATGCGCGGATCCTGGACTGCCGGGATCAGAGTGAGCCGGTCGAGGCGACGTAGACCTCGCCCGCGCCGCGCACCGTCAGCGCACCACCGTCGGCCGGCCCCACCGCGGCCCGCCCACGACCCAGCGTCACCGGCGCGACGGCGTCGGCCACGGTGACCTCCCCGATGGTGCAGAGCAGGACGCGCGGCCCCGGCACGGTGAGCGTCACCCCGGGCCGGTCGCCCCGCACGGTCACCCGGTGCAACGCGAAGTCCGGCACCGGCACCGGCCAGGTCACCACCCCGTCGGAGACCGGTCGTGACGGCACCACCGGCTCGTCCAGCACCTCGAACCGGAGCACCCGCAGCAGTTCGGCCACGTCGACGTGCTTGCGGGTGAGGCCACCACGCAGCACGTTGTCACTGGCCGCCATCACCTCCACGCCGGTGCCCCGCAGGTAGGCGTGCAGATTGCCGGCCGGCATCCAGATCGCCTCGCCCTCGGCCAGGCGTACCCGGTTCAGCAGCAGCGCGACCAGCACCCCCGGGTCGGCCGGATAGGTCTGCGCCAGCATCGCCACCAGGTCGGCGTCGGGGCCGGTCACCGCCGCCGTCCGGGCCGCCGTCACCAGCGCCTCCCGCTCCGCCTCCGGCCAGGTCAACAGCGTGCGGACCGCCTCGGCCAGGCCCGCCGGCCCGGCACTCAACGCGTCCAGCACCGGCCGCAGCTCCGGTACGCCCAACCCGGCCAGCACCTTCGCCGAGACCGCCGGGTCCCGGAACCCGCACAACGCCTCCATCGGCCCGAGCGCCACCAGCAACTCCGGCTTGTGGAACGGGTCGACGTAGTTGCGCACCCCATCGGCCTGGGCGTACTCGGCGGCATAACCGGCCCGGGCCTGCTCCGCGTCCGGGTGCGCCTGAAGGCTGAGCGGTGCCTCCGCCGCCAGCACCTTGAGCAGGAACGGCAGGCGTACGCCGAACCGGTCGATCGCCGGCTGGCCGAGCCACCGGCCCGGGTCGACGGTGAGCACGTCGATCAACGTCGCCGGACCGTCCGCACGCGACACGGTGGCCGGCGCGCCCGGATGCGCGCCCAGCCACAGCTCGGCCTCCGGCCCGTCGCTGGGCACCGGCCGCCCCTGGAGTGCGGCGATCGCCGAGCGGGAGCCCCAGGCGTAGTCCTTGATCGGTCCGTGCAGCAGTTCCACCGGTCAGCTCTCCCGTCGACCGGACGCCTCCGCCGGCCCCGCATCCGCGTGATACACGTCCGGCTCCAGATAGATCACCCGGGCCACCGGCACGGCGGCCCGGATCCGGGCCTCCACCGCGTCGATGTTCCGAGCCACCTCCTCGGCGGTCTCGCAGCGCGCCACCGCGACCTTCGCGGCCACCAACAACTCCTCGGGACCGAGGTAGAGGGTCTTCATGTGGATGATCCGCTCCACCTCCGGACCGGCGGTGACCGCCTGCTCGATGGCGGCCACCTCGCTCGGTTCCGCTCCCTCGCCGAGCAGCAGGCTCTTGGTCTCGATCGCCAGCACCACCGCGATGGTCACCAGCAGCAACCCGATCATCGCGGTGCCGGCCGCGTCCCACCGGCCGTCCCCGGTCGCCAGCGTCATACCCACCCCGAACAGGGCGAAGACCAGACCGACCAGCGCGCCGAAGTCCTCCAGCAGCACCACCGGCAGCTCGGGCGCCTTGGAGCGGCGGATGAACCTGGTCCACGACTCCCGTCCCCGGACCAGGTTCGACTCGACGATGGCGGTGCGGAAGGAGAAGGACTCCAGCACGATGGCCACCAGCAGCACCGTCACCGGCACCCACTGCCAACTGGTGATGCCGTGTGGGTCGGACCACTTGTGCCATGCCTCGTAGAGCGCGAAGAGACCACCGAGGCTGAACAGCACGATCGAGACCAGGAAGGCGTAGACGTAGCGCTCCCGGCCGTAGCCGAAGGGGTGCTGCGGCGTGGCCGCCCGACGGGCCCGCTTGCCGCCGAGCAGGAGCAGCGCCTGGTTGCCGGTGTCGGCGACCGAGTGGATCGACTCGGCCAGCATCGACGACGAGCTGGTCAGCAGGTACGCGACGAACTTCGTCACCGCGATGCCGAGGTTGGCCAGCAGCGCCGCGACGATCGCCCGTGTGCCACCCTGGCTGCTCACGCCCCGGATCTCCCGCGACGTGAGCAGCCGGTGCGAGGAGCCGGGTCACCGGGCCGGCCGGCTCGCTCGCTGCGCTCGCTCACTGGTTGGACAGCTCCTTCATCTCGGTGATCGCCGGCACCGCCATCGGGTCCAGGCCGTGCGCCAGCGCCAGATAGATCGACGCGAAGTCGGGCACCGCCACCAGGGAGGCCAGTCGTTCCAGCGCCGAGCCGCCCTCGGCGGTGACCACGTCGCACCGTACGCCACGTCGCTCGGCGAGGGTCTGCACCGCCTCCGCGCGTCGTTCCTCGACCGCGTGCGGCTCGTCGGTGTCGTCCTCGGCGTTCAGACCCCCGTCGCGCAGCAGGACCAACCGCAGCCGGGTGTCCCCGTCCTCGGCGTCGTCCGGGTCGGCGAAGATGTCCCGGTCCCCCTCCGCGAGGCCGCCGAACACGCCGTCGAGCAGACCGACGCGTCCCCGGCCCGCCTCGCCGAGCGCGCCGGTGACCACCGGGTACCGGGCGTTGGCGGAGAGCGTGTCGCCGAAACGGCGGGCGGCGACCGACGCCAGCGGCGACGATCCCCAGACGATCGGGATCGACCCGGCCAGGCCGAGCGCCAGCGACTTCGCCGGGTTGACGAAGGACTCGGCGGTCGGCCGGCATCGGTCGGCGTCGGCGTCCAGCCGGGCCGCCGTCTCGGCCAGGTCCGCCTCGTTCACCTTGACCAGGCCGAGGGCCCGCGCGGCCATCAGGACCGGCACGGTGAGTCCCCAGAGGCTGGCCCGGGCCGGGGCCCGCCTCGGCACCGGGATGAACGGGGAACGGGCCCGCTCGGCCACCGAGTGCAGGGGCGAGTCCGGTGGGGCCACCGCGACCAGTCGGGCCCCGCGACGGTGGGCGGCCTCGGCCGCGCCGAGCGCCTCGGGGCTGCGCCCGGAGGCGCTGATCGCGATCACCACGTCGGCCGCGCCGACCCAGCCGGGTACGCCCGCGCTGCGGTGCGCGATGACGGGCACCGGACACCGTGGCCCGGCCACGGTGGCCAGCACGTCACCGGTCCGCCCGGCCGTGCCGATGCCGGCGATGACGACCGCCCGGGGTCGTCCGTCGTCGCCGAGGACGCCGAGGTTGGCCTCGGCGGCCAGGGCCGCCGACTCGCGGACCTGTGCGCCGGCCGAGGCGGTGTGCCGCAGCATCCCGCCCGGATCCCGCTCGGCCAGCGCCTGCGGGTCGTCGAGGAGCCGGTCGTCGGCATGGCGGTGGCCGCTGACGCCGGCCGTTCCGTCGATCACGACCGCTCCGCGGGGCCGCGCGCCTCGTCCAGCAGCAGCACCGGCACGTCGTCACGGACCTCGAAGATCCGGCCGCACTCCGTGCAGGTCAGCGTCTGGGCCTGCGCGTCGTAGTCGAGCGGTGCATGGTGTGTGTCCGGGCAGGCGAGGATTTCCAGCAACTGCGGGTCGAGGGCCACTGCGCGGCTCCTTCCACGTATGCGGCTTCACCGATCGACGGTGCCGACCGGCGCGAGCGATCCTATCGGCGAACCACGGCCAGCACGTCGTCGCGCAGGGCGGTCATCCGCCCGGCGGTCGGTGCCTCCACGTTGAGCCGCAGCAACGGCTCGGTGTTGGAGGCACGCAGGTTGAGCCACGCCCCGTCGGGGAAGCGCAGCGTGAGGCCGTCCAACTCGTCGACCTCGGCGTCCGGGTACGCGGCCCGCACCTCGTCCACCTTCGCGGCCTGGTCCCGTACGGTGGAGTTGATCTCCCCCGAGGCGACGTACCGCTCGTACTCGGCGGCCAGCGTGGACAGCGGCAGCGGCTGCTCACCGAGCGCCGCCAGGGTGTGCATCGCGGCCAGCATCCCGGTGTCGGCGAACCAGAAGTCCCGGAAGTAGTAGTGCGCCGAGTGCTCGCCACCGAAGACGGCGTTGGTGCGGGCCATCTCGGCCTTGATGAACGAGTGCCCGACCCGGGCCACCACCGGTTCACCCCCGTGCTCCCGGATGATCTCCGGTACGGCGCGCGAGGTGATCAGGTTGTGGATCACCGTGGAACCGGGGTGCCGGGCCAGTTCCCGGGCCGCGACCAGCGCGGTGATCGCCGAGGGCGAGACCGGCTCGCCGCGCTCGTCGACGACGAAACAGCGGTCCGCGTCACCGTCGAACGCCAGCCCGATGTCGGCGCCGTGCGCCACCACGGCGCGTTGCAGGTCGACCAGGTTGGCCGGGTCGAGCGGGTTGGCCTCGTGGTTCGGGAAGGTGCCGTCGAGGTCGAAGTAGAGCGGCACGATCCGCAGCGGCAGCGCCGACAACGCGGCGTCACCGAGCACGCTCGGCACGGTGTGCCCGCCCATGCCGTTGCCCGCGTCGACCACCACGGTCAGCGGCCGGATGCCGGAGAGGTCCACCAGCGTGCGCAGGTGCGCGGCGTACGCGGCGAGCAGATCCCGGCGCTCGACCGGGGCGCTCGGCTCACCGAGCGGCTCGTCCTTGTCGAGCAGGGCCTGTGCCCGGTCCCGGACCTCGGCCAGCCCGCTGTCCTGTCCGACCGGACGGGCACCCGCGTGGCACATCTTGATGCCGTTGTACTGCGCCGGGTTGTGACTGGCGGTGAACATCGCGCCGGGCAGCCCGAGCGCGCCGGAGGCGTAGTAGACCATGTCCGTCGAGGCGAGTCCGATCTCGATGACCGGGCGCCCCTCGGCGCGTACGCCGGTGGCGAAGGCCTCGGCCAGCTTCGGCCCGGAGGCCCGCATGTCGTGCCCGATCAGGACGGCCTCGCCGGGCGGGCCGGCCTCGTCGAGCATCTGCGCGAAGGCGGTGCCCAGAGCACCTGCCACCCGCTCGTCCCACTGGTCCGGCACCGTCCCACGGACGTCGTAAGCCTTCACGATCTGGGACAGATCAGACACCGGTTCCACTCCTCGGCCGCAGGTCGGTCAACGCACCTGAGCGTAACGGAGCGCCGGGCCCCGTCCCGGCTCAGCCGGAGAGCCCGCGCCCCGGTTCGTCTTCGTCCCCACCCTCCGGCCGTCCCGGCACCGCCACAGACCCGGTCTGGCCCGAGGTCGACGCCACCGGGGGCGCCGAGACCGGCGGGGCCGTCGGCGGCGCCGACACCGGGGGGATCACCGGCGGGGCCGATACCGGCGAGACCACCGGGTAGCCCGACACCGGCGGGTATCCCGACACGGGCGGAGCCGACACCGGCGGGATCACCGGCGGGTAGCCGGACACAGGCGGGGCCGAGACGGGCGGGACCACGGGCGGGGCCGACACCGGCGAGACCACCGGGTAGCCCGACACGGGCGGAGCCGACACCGGCGGAATCGCGGAGCCGGTGGCGGCCGGTGGTGACGTGTGGGGCTGGTCACCAGGCTCCGGCCGGGCGCCGTACAGACCGCCGGACGGGCGCGGCGACGCCGGGGCGCCGTAGACCCGGGGCGCGGCGGGCCGTGCGGTGCCGTACACGTGCCCGGGAGACGCCGGCGGCACCGGACCGGGCGGCACCGGCGGAACAC
>NZ_SISL01000165.1:0-12051 GCF_004307965.1 Verrucosispora sp. SN26_14.1
CATACGAGATGAGCGCTAGTCTCGTGGGCTCGGTGATGTGTATAAGAGACTGCCGCCGCGCGGCTGGCCCTGGCCGACTCCGGCCTGGACCCGTCGGCGGTAGCGCCGGAGCGCGCCGGGGTGGTGGTCGGCACCACCAGCGGCGAGTCGGTGGTGGTCGAGGCGGTGACCGCCCAACAGGTCGAGTCCGGCTTCGAGGGCATGGACCCGGACCTGCTCCGGCAGGTGCCGGCGGGTCGGCTCGCGCACGCGGTGAGCACCGAACTGGACCTGGCGGGGGAGTCGCTGACCCTGGCCACCGCCTGCTCGGCCAGCAACTACGCGATCGGCTACGCGTACGACATGCTGGCCACCGGTGAGGCGGAGGTGATGTTCGCCGGCGGTGCCGACTCGGTCTGCCGCTGGGCCCACGCCGGCTTCTACCGGTTGGGGGCGCTGACCGCCGACGCCTGTTCGCCGTTCGACCGGGACCGTTCCGGCATCCTCACCGGCGAGGGCGGGGCGATCCTGATGCTGGAGACCCTCGACCACGCCCGTGCCCGTGGGGCGCGGATCTACGCCGAGGTCCTCGGGTACGGCGTCAACTGCGACGCCAACCACCCCGTCGCACCGGACCGGGGCAGCATCGCGGCCTGCATGCGCGCCGCCCACCGCAACGCCTCGGTCAAGCCGGCCGACGTCGACTACATCTGCGCCCACGGCACCGGCACGCCGGCCAACGACTCGGTGGAGGCCCAGGCCATCTTCGACGTCTTCGGCGACCGGGTGCCCCCGGTCAGCTCGATCAAGTCGATGATCGGGCACACCATGGGCGCGGCGAGCGGCTTCGGGGCGATCGCCGGAACCCTCGCCATCGCGCACGGGTTCCTGCCACCGACGATCAACTGGGCCAATCCGGACCCGGCCCTGGCCGGGCTGGACCCGGTGCCGAACACCGCCCGCCAGGCCGGTGTCCGGGTGGTGCAGAACAACGGGTTCGCCTTCGGCGGCAACAACGCCATCGTCCTGATCGGAGCCGTCGAATGAGCGGGGTCGTGATCACCGGATGGAGCGCGGTCAGCCCGGCCGGGGTGGGCCGGGCCGCGCTGGCCGAACGCCTGGCCGCCGTCACGCCGGGCGTCCCGGCCGGCGGCCCGGTTCCGGGCGGGCCGGTCGACGTCACCACGTTGACCGACGAGCCGCTGCCCACCCCGACCGGACACGCGCTGGTCGACTTCGACGTCCGGAGCCACCTGGGCCGCAAGGGCACGAGCTTCTACGACCGGGCCACCGCGCTCTCCGTGGTGGCGTGCGGCGACGCGCTGCGCGACGCGGGCGTGGAGCTGGACGACACCAACCGCGCCCGGCTCGGCCTGGTGCTCGGCACCTCGCTGGGCAGCTTCCGCTCCACCAGCGACTACACCCGGGAGACGCTGGTCCAGGAGAAGCCGTACCTGGTCAACCCGGTGCTGTTCCCCAACACCGTGATGAACTGCGCGGCCGGGCAGTCCGCCATCCGGCACGGCCTGCGCGGGGTCAACGCCACGGTGGCGACCGGCCCGCTGGCCTTCCTCGACGCGCTGCGGTACGGCAGCAACGCCATCGCCCGGGGGTACGTCGACGCGATGCTGGTCGGTGCCGTGGAGGAGTTCAGCCCGCACCGGGCCTGGACCACCTGGCTGACCGGTCGCCCCGGGCAGCCGGTGCCGACCGGTGAGGCGGCGGTGGTCTTCGTGCTCACCCGCGCCGAACAGCCCGCCTGGGCCGGCGTACGCCGGGAGGCCGAGGTGCTCGCGCTGGCCACCGCGTACGGCCCGGGTGGCGGTCCGGCCGCCGACCGGGCGCTCACCGGGTGCGTCTCCCGGGCGGTCCGTCGGGCCGGCGTCGACCCGGCCGAGGTGGACTGCGTCCTGACCGGCGAGACCGCGGAGGACGACACCGACGAGTTCGACCCCGCCTGTGCGGCGCTCGGCCAGGTGCCGACCCGAATCCGGGCCAGCGGTCTCTTCGGGCGCTGCGACGCGGCCACCGGTGGGCTCGCGCTGGCCACCTTCCTCGCCACCGCACCGGCCGGCGACACGCCCCGGCTGGCGCTGATCACCTCGCGCAGCCCGGACGGCGGCACCGCTGCCGCCATCGTCAGGGGGTGGCCGGGTGCCGGCGCGTCTGACCGCTAGCGAGCTGCGCACCTGCCTCGGCGACGGGGACCGGACCTTCGCCGGCCTGCTGGCCGGCACCAGCGGGATCGGTCCGCTGCGGCACGGCGTACCGGCCGCCCTCAACGTCGCCCACGGCTACCACGTCGACGACGGCGCGGACCGGGCCTTCGCGGCCAGCCGCTGGGTGGCCGAGTGCGCCGCGCGGGCGGTCGCCGCCGGTGCGCTGGATCCCCGGCGTCGCCGCGTGGTCGCCCTGGTCGGCACCGGTCTGCGGGAACTGGCGGCGGTGGAGGCGTACGCCACCGGCGGCGACGCGTTCGGCGCGCACCGGCTGCACTTCGGCGACGCGGTGCACACGGCCGTGCCCGGCCTGCGGGAGGTGGTGACCGTCAGCAACGCGTGCAGCGCCGGCGGACACGTCCTGGCCCTCGCCGAGGACCTGCTCATGCTCGGTGACGCCGACGCGGTGCTGGTCTGCGGCGTCGACGCGACCACCGAGTCGATGCTGGCGATGATCGGCCGTGTCGTCGACCGCCCCACCGAGACGGTCCGACCGTTCGACGCCGACCGGCAGGGCGTCCTGCTCGGCGACGGCGCCGCCGCGCTCGTGCTGGTGCCCGACGACGACGACACCCGTCCGGCCCTGGCCCGGATCGTGGCCACCGGCCTGTCCTGCGACGCCCACCACGAGACCGCCCCGTCGGTGGCCGGCATCACCCGCGCCATGCGGGACGCGCTGGCCCGCGCCGGCCGGGAACCGGCCGAGGTCGACCTGGTCGTGGCGCACGGCACCGGCACCGCGCTCAACGACCCGGCCGAGTGCGAGGCGCTCCGGCAGGTGTTGGTGAGCGGCGGCGCGGATCCGCTGGTGACCGCCGTGAAGGGCGCCACCGGGCACACCTCCGGTGCCGCCGCGCTGGTCAACCTCGACGTGGCACGCCGCTGCCTGGCCGAGGGCCGGGTGCCACCGGTGGTGGGACTGCGGCGTCCGTTGCCGGAGGGCACCGGACTGCGGTTCCCCACCGAGGCGACCGCGCATCCTGCCCGGCTGGTCCAGTCCGACGCGTTCGGCTTCGGCGGCGTCAACGCCGTCACCCTGGTGGAGGCCCCGTGACCAGCCCACTGATCGCCCCCGACCCGACCCGGCCCGCCGGCACCGCCGCACCGGTGACGGTGCGGGTGGCCGGGTGGAGCCTGCACCTGCCCGAGGCGGACGGTCTCGCCGCCGACCTGGCCGCGTGGTCCGGCACGTCGGCGTCGCGACTGTCCGCGACCCTGGCCGACGCGGTGCCCGCCGACCGCGCCCACCAGGTGCTCGGCCGTAAGGGCCTGCTCTTCAAGGAACCCGCCACCCGGCTGGCGCTCTGTGCGGTGCACCGCGCGCTCGGCCTGCCGCCCGGCCGCCACCCGCCCGACGGCGTCGACCCCCGCAGCGCGGTGGTGGTCGCCGGCAACCTCGGCAACGTCGCCACCGTCGCCGACCTGGCCCGTACCGTGCACGCCGAGGGGGGCCGCGCGGTCAGCCCGCTCGCCGCCCCGAACGCCTCCAGCAACGTGGTGGCCAGCACCGTGGCGCTCTGGTTCGGACTCGGCGCGGCGAACCTGATGGTCTGCTCCGGCGCCACCGCCGGCCTGGACGCGGTCCGCGCGGCGATGCTGCTGCTGCGCGCCGGACGGGCCGACCGGGTGCTGGTCGTGGGCACCGAGCCGGCCGACGAGGTGGCCACCGAACTGCACCAGGCGGGTCGCCCGGCTTTCCCGCTGCGCGCCGGTGCCGCCTGCCTGGTGCTCACCACCACCGCCCGGTCCGACACCGGGCCCGTGCTGGGACCGTCCGGCGGGCGGTCCGCGTACCGCCGGATCGGGCCGGGCGGCTTCGACCCGGCGGCGCACTGGGGAGACTGCTACGGCGCGGCCGGCGTGGTGAACCTGGCGCTGGCCGCGACGCTGCTGGACGCCGGAGCGCCCGGCCCGGTCGCGGTCGCCTGCGGTGACGACACCGACGGCGTACGCGAGCTGCTCCTCGACGCCACCCCCGGAGCCGGACGATGATCCCGGCCCCGGCGGTGCACGAGCTGACCTCCGGCGTGCCCGGGGGAGACCTGGTGGTGCTCGCCCACGGCCTGGAGGACTCCTGGGAGTCGTGGCGACCGCTGGCCCGGGCCTTCGACCCCCGCTGGCACGTGGTCGCCCTGGACCTGCCGTGGCGGGCCGGCAACGACTACCGGTGGCGTCGCCAGGGCAGCCCGGCGCAGTGGCTCGCCGCCGGGCTGGCCGGGTTGCCCCGCCCGGCGGACACCGTCGTCGCGCACTCCTTCGGCGCGAACGCGACGCTGGAACTGCTGGCCGGCGGGGAGCCGGCGGCCCGCGCCACGGTGCTGATCTGCCCGCTGTACTGCCCGCCCGAGCAACCGATCACCTGGCAGGTCTTCGACCGGGCCCGGCGTACCTTCGACCGGCACGTCCACGACGGACTGCGGCTGCGCGTCGGCCCGCGACTGCGCAAGCTGGACGCCGCGTTGCTCGACGCGATGTTCACCAAGGCCATCGACCGGATCGGGCCGGCCGGCTTCCTCACCGTCTTCGACCAGTTCGTCAACAGCGGCGGGCTGGCGCTGACCACGGTGGACGTCCCGACGTTGATCCTGGCCGGCGGGGCCGACCCGACCCTCTCCCCGGCCGCCGCCGCCACGCTGGGCCGGGACATGCCCCGGGCCACCCTGCTGGTGCACGAGCACTACGACCACTTCTGCCACGTCCGCCACGCCGACGAGGTCGCGGAGCAGGCCGCCCGGTTCGTCGGTGAGGCGAACCGGGTGACGGTACGTCCCTGACGACAGGAGCAGCCACCATGACCAGTGCGCCCACCGCCCCGCTGACCGTCCTGGTCGGGCGGCCCCGGTACGAGGGGGCCAACATCCGCACCTGGATCGGTTTCAAGCACTTCATCTATCTGGTCGAGGAGGCGGTGCTGCAGTGGCTGCGGGACCGTGGTCCCGGTGCCCGCGACCTCTTCCACGAGCACGGCCTGGGCGTCGAGATCGTCGACTGCTCGGTGCAGTTGCCGGCCGTGCTGGAGGTCGACGACGAGGTGCGGGTGGAGGTCACCGGCGAGTCCGCCGATCGGCTGACGGTGCGGATGACGGTGGTCCGCGACGGGCGCGAGCAGGTGGTGCTGCGCGGCAAGGTCCGGGTGGCGCTGGTCGTCGAACCCGCCGCCACCGCCTCCGCGCCCGCCCCCGCGCACCTGGCGGACCTGGTGGTGCCGACCCTGGGTGCCGCCGCCACGGTGAGCCGACCCGACCACCGGCCGATCCGCCCCGGCGAGACGGTCGCCGACGTGCTCACCCCGGTCGGGTCCCGGTCGTTCCTGTGGACCTGGCGGGCGCCCTACTTCTACTGCCACTTCTCCGACCGGGTGCAGCACTCCGGCTACGTGCGGGCACTGGAGGAGGTGGTGGACCGGTTCCTGGCCGCCCGAGGCATCTCGGTGGGCCGACTGGTCCGCGAACGCTCCTGGATCCCGGTGGTGTCCCGGGCCCGGATCCGGATGGTCGAGGCGGCCCGGATGGAGGAGGACGTGCACACCGTCCTGACCGTCACCGACGTGCTGCGCGGGGTCATGTTCGACGCGCGGATGGACTGCTACGTCCGGCGCGGCGAGCGGCTGGTGCACACCGCGACCGCGAACATCCTGCACGGGTACGCGATCAGCGCCGGCCCGAACGCCGGCGAGCTGGCCGAGTTCGACGACGAGGTGCTCCGCGCGCTGGCCGGCGGTGTGGCATGAAGAAGCGGCCCCGGCTCTACTTCTCCTTCCGCAGCCCGTACAGCTGGCTGGCGGTGCACCGGCTGCGTGTCGAGGTGCCGGACCTGTTCGCCCAGGTCGACTGGTTCCCGTACTGGGACCCGGACGAGAAGACGAACGCGGCACTGGCCGAGCGGGGCGCCGAGATGCACTACGTGCAGATGAGCCGGGCCAAGCACCGTTACCTGCTGGTGGACACCAAGCGGCTGGCGCAGCGCGCCGGACTGCCGATGGCCTGGCCGATCGACGTGGACCCGTGGTGGGACCTGCCGCACCTGGCCTGGCTGCTGGCCCGCCGGGCCGGTCGGGCGGTGCCGTTCTACGACGCGCTGGTGGCGGCCCGCTGGGAGCGCGGCGAGGACATCTGCACCCCGGAGGTCGTCGCCCGGGCCGCCGTCGAGGCGGGGATCGACCCGGTGGCCGCACAGAACGCCCCGCAGGACGAGACGCTGCGCGCGGAGGGGGTCGACTGCCTGGCCGCCGCGTACGACGACGACATCTTCGGCATCCCGTACCTGCGCGTCGGTCGGCACCGCTTCTGGGGCCTGGACCGGGTGGACCACTTCCTGGCCGAATGGCGACCGGAGAACACGCCCACGCCGGAGGCGAGTCCCGCCGTGCCGACGGCGGTGCGCGATGGAGCCGCCGTTCCGGCGGCGGTGCTCGACGGTGCCGCCTTCGACACCGACACCGCGGGAGGCTGCGGATGACCGGGCGCACGCCGGCCGAGGAACGCCTGCGTCGGCAGCGGCAACTGGCGGCGACCTGCCGGCTCTTCGCCCGCTACGGGTTCGACGAGGGAGCCGGGGGCCACGTCACGGCCCGCGACCCGGAGGACCCGGACCGGTTCTGGATCAACCCGTTCGGGATGCACTTCGGACACGTACGCGTCAGCGACCTGCTGCTGGTGGACGCGGGCGGTGAGGTGCTGGAGGGCACCGGACGGATCAACCCGGCCGGGTACGTCATCCACTCGCACGTGCACGCCGCCCGTCCCGACGTGGTCGCCGCCGCGCACACCCACTCCACCCACGGACGGGCCTGGTCGGCGCTGGGCCGTCCGCTGGACCCGATCACCCAGGACGCCTGCGCCTTCTACCAGGACCACACCGTGTTCGCCGACTACACCGGCGTGGTGCTCGCCGACGAGGAGGGCAAGCGGATCGCCGACGCACTCGGCGACACCAAGGCGGTGGTGCTGCGCAACCACGGGCTGCTCACCGTCGGCGGTTCGGTGGCGGAGGCGGCCTGGTGGTTCATCGCCATGGACCGCAGCGCCCAGGTGCAGTTGCTGGCCGAGGCGGCGGGGCAGCCGATCCTGATCGGCCCGGACGAGGCCGCCGAGACCCGGCGCGTCATCGGCACCCCGGGGATCGCCCGGCTGAACTTCCGGCCGCTGTACGCCGACATCGTGCGGGCCCAGCCGGACCTGCTGGACTGAGCCGGAGGGAACGGGATGGCCGTACTGCTGAGGGACCTGGCCGGGGCCACCGGTGCACCGGCACTGACCGACGCCGACGGTGAGCTGGACTGGACCGAGCTGGACGCGCGGGTCAACCGGTGGATCCGGTTGCTGCGCGCCGAGGGGCTGCGGGTCGGCGACACCATGGCGGTGGTCTGCGGCAACCGGCGGGAGACGTTCGAGGCGCTGCTGGCCGCCCTGCACACCGGGGTGACGGTGGTGCCGGTCAACTGGCACCTGACCGCGCCGGAGATCGCGTACCTGCTGGCGGACTCGGAGAGCCGACTCGTGCTGACCGAGCCCGCCTACGCGCCCGTGGTCGACCAGGCGGTGCGGACCGCAGCGGTGCGGGTCCGGCAGCTCGTGACGGGGGAGAGCGACGTCGGCGACGCGGTCGCGGTCGAACCGCGGCTGGCGGGTCTCGCCGCCGACGAACCGCCGGATCAGGTCTGCGGCTCCACCATGCTCTACACCTCGGGCACCACGGGTGCGCCCAAGGGGGTCCGCAACGGCCTGTTCCGCGCCGGGGCGCCGTTCGGGCGGGTGGAACGGCTGTTGGCGTACGCCGGGCACGCCCTGCACGTGCCGGCGCGCGGCGCGGTGCTGCTGGTCGGTCCCTGGTACCACTCCGCGCAGCTGTTCTTCGCGCTGCTGCCGTTGCTGCGCGGCAGCCGCCTGGTGCTGCACGAGCGCTTCGACCCGCAGGCGTTCCTGGCCACGGTGGCCGCGCACCGGATCACCGCCTGCCACCTGGTGCCGACCCAGTTCGTCCGGCTGCTGCGGCTGGACGACGCGGTCCGGGCCGACGCCGACGTGCGCAGCCTGCGGGTGGTGTGGCACGGCGGCGGGCCGTGTCCGGTCGAGGTGAAACGACAGATGATCGAGTGGTGGGGGCCGGTGGTGGTCGAGTACTACGCGGCGACCGAGGCGGGCGTGGTCACGCTCATCGGTGCCGAGGAGTGGCTGCGTCGGCCGGGAAGTGTCGGTCGGCCGGTGCCTCCCAACGAGGTGGTCATCCTCGACCCGGACGGGGTGGCGCTGCCGCCCGGCCGCCCGGGGCGGGTCTTCGTCCGCCGGGCCGGGGGAAAGACGTTCGAGTACCACAACGCCCCGGAGAAGACCCGCGACGCGCATCTGGGTCCCGGCGTCTTCACCTACGGCGAGACCGGTCACCTGGACGAGGAGGGTTACCTCTATCTGACCGGACGCGCCCGCGACCTGATCATCTCCGGTGGGGTGAACATCTACCCGGCCGAGGTGCAGGCGGTCCTCCAGGAACACCCGGCGGTCCGGGACGCGGCGGTGACCGGGGAACCCGACGACGAGTACGGCGAGCGGGTGGTGGCCGTCGTCGAACTCGATCCGCACCGGCTCGACCCGGCCGCCGCCCCGCAGGTGCTGGAGGCGTTCTGCCGCCGTTCGCTGGCCGGGTTCAAGGTGCCCCGCCGGTGGCGGTTCGTCGCCGAACTGCCGCGCGACGGCACCGGCAAGCTCCGCCACGACGTGCTGCGTGAGCTGCTGCGTCCGCAGACCACGGCGGGACGCTCGTGAGCCCGGTGGCGCAGCGTCCGGACGTGGCACACCCGGCCACGTACGGCGTCGAGGTGCCGCACACCGAGTTCGCCCGGATGCGCCGCGAGGAGCCGGTGTCCTGGGTGTCCGAGCCGGCACTGTGGCGGCGGGGCGGCGGCGGCCGGATGCTCAGTCAGGGGTCGGGCTTCTGGGCGGCCACCAGTCACGAGGCGGTGGTCGCCGCGTCCCGGCAGCCGGAGCTCTTCTCCTCCGGCCGCAAGGGCGCGTTCCTGCCCGATCCGCGTACCCCCGCCGACCTGGAGCAGGCCCGTCAGCTCCTGGTCAACATGGACGCGCCGCAGCACTCGCGGATCCGGCGGCTGGTCACCTCGGTGTTCACCCCACGGGCGGTGCGCGCCCTGCACGACAGCGTCGCCGCCCACGCCCACGACCTGGTGCGCCGCGCGGTCGCCGCGGACGAGTGCGACGTGGTCGCCGACCTCGCCGCCGAACTGCCCCTGCTGGTCCTCGCCGACCTGCTCGGCCTGCCGCGCGAGGACCGGCACCTGCTCTACCGGTGGAGCAACAACCTGGTCGGCTTCGACGACCCGGAGTACGGCGGCGGTGACGTGGAGGCGTACCGCACCACCTTCGTCGAGGCGTTCCAGTACGCCCTCACGGTGGCCGGTGAACGGCGCCGGTCGCCCCGGGACGACCTGATGACCCTGCTGGCGACCAGCGAGGTGGACGGCCGACGCCTGACCGACCGCGAGTTCTGTAGCTTCTGGCTGTTGCTCGTGGTGGCGGGCAACGAGACGACCCGACACCTCATCTCCGGTGGCGTGTCGGCACTGCTGGCCGCGCCGGCCCAGCGGGACCGGCTGGCGCGGGACCCGTCGCTGTTACCGTCGGCGACGGAGGAGTTGTTGCGGTGGGTGACACCGATCATGCAGTTCCGACGTACCGCCACTGAGGACACCGAGTTGTGTGGCCGGGCCGTCGCCGAGGGCGACAAGGTCGTGCTCTGGTACGTCTCGGCCAACCGCGACGGTGCCGTCTTCGACGACCCGGACGTGCTGCGTCTGGACCGCAATCCCAACCCGCACCTGTCGTTCGGCATGGGGCCGCACTTCTGCCTGGGCGCCCATCTGGCGCGGCTGGAGGCGCAGGCGATGCTGCGGGAACTGGTGCCGCACCTGGGGCGTTTCGAGCTGACAGGACCGGCCGTACGGCTGGAAAGCAACTTCGTGAACGGGCTCAAGTCATTGCCCGGACGCTTCATTCCGGACGGCTCCGTCGGACCGGACGGAGTGTGAAGCAGTTGTTAACCACCGACGGTGATATCGTCATATGCCGGGTCGCTTCTGTGAGTAGCCCGTTCAATCCGCTAATCTGGTGTGAAGCGTTCAACCACCACACCGCCGGAGTGTGCAGTGTGATGTGACGAACAGCGGAGGGTGGCGATGAGTGACTACACAATCACGATCCGGTCCGAGGGTGCCGACACGGAAACCGTTATCTGTGTCGACATCGACGATTCCACGCCGCGCGTGGTCGAACTCGTGATGCGTGCCGGCAGTGGCATCTCGGCGCCGACGCTTCCCTCCTTCGACCTGAATCTCCTCCTGCGCGCGTTGTTCCCGGCCGGCGGCACGCCGGTGACTCCGGCCTCCGTCGTCGAGTCACCCACCGAGGTCCCCGCCGCCGAGCAGTCGTTCACCCCGGCCACCGGCAACCGGTCCGTGCGCTCCGGTGCCAACCGCTCCGGCTCCGGCACGACGCGACGCCGGACCGAGGCGGCGGTGCCGAAGGGGCGGGTCTACCGGCGCATGCCGGAGGACGTCGTCGAGGTCTTCAACCGCACCGGCACGGTCACCGCGGTGGCCGAGCACTACGGCGTGCCCCGGCACACCGCGCAGGGCTGGATCGGCCGGCTGCGCCGCCGGGGCGGGTTCTCCGCCGCCTCCTGACACACGTCGACCCGGTGGCCGCCAGCCGGCCACCGGGTACGGCGCTCCGCGCGTACGTCGACCGGTGTGTCGGGGTGGGGGATCAGACCGTGACGTGACCGGCGGGACGGCGTTCCGCCACCACCGGCACCGCCATCTCGGCGTCGATGTCCGCCGTCGTCAACGCGGCCTGCCGCAACTGCGCCACGGCCTCGTCGAGGCTCTCGAAGATCGGGAAGACCCCGTCGAGCTTCATGGTGTGCAGCACCGTGCGGATGAACCGCGACGGCGCGGCCAGGCACAGCCGCCCGTCCCGCTCCCGGACCTCCCGGTGGGCCCGCACCAGCAGGCCGAGTCCGGCGGAGTCGATGACCTGCACGCCGTCCAGGTTCACCACGATCGTGCCGTGTACGTCGACCGCCTGCCGCAACGCGACGCGCAGCGCGGTCTCGGGCCCCGTCACGGCCTCGCCGCCCACGGGCGCCTCGTCGGCACCGCCGAGACCGATCGGCGTACGGTCGGCGCGCGGGGGCGGGCCGGCCGGCAGTGCGCTGCACCGGGGGCAGCGGTGCGGGCCGGTGGCGAACGGGGAACCGCTCCAGCCGTGGTCCGACACCAGAGTCCAGACCACCTCCGCGTCGGGCAGCACACACGCCGTGCCGGTGGTGGTGTCGCCGCAGACGTCGCAGATCAGTGTCATCAGGTTGTCGTCCGGTACGACGGTCATTCTGCATCCTCTCCGGTGCCGCAGCTGTGCGGCCGGGACACGGACTCGGGGCGTCGGTGCGGTACGCCGTCGCCGTACGGACTTGTCAGAGGGAGTCGGAACGTTCCTTGCCGGCGGTGGCGACCACGATCACCACACCGACCGCGGCGAGACCGGCCTGCGCGACCAGCCCCAACAGGCTGAATCCTCGGAGGCCGGCGAGCCAGGCACTGATCGCGCCGAGCAGCGCGATGACCGCGCCGATGGTCATCGTGAGCCACAGCGGCACGGCGGGACGGCCGGGGACGACGAGCCGGCCCACGGCACCGACGGCGAGACCGACGACTAGGGCCGCGGCGATCCCGGCGATGGTCATGCTGCTCCTCGTTCTCGCGATGTCGGTGCGTCGGCGGCGGTGGGTCAGGTGCGTACGGTCACGGCCGCCCGGCCGTGCGCGGCCGGCTGCGGCGCTGTCT
>NZ_SISL01000166.1:0-12014 GCF_004307965.1 Verrucosispora sp. SN26_14.1
GGCTGCGCCGCTGCTCGGCCCGGCCGCCGCCGTCCCGGACGGTGCGCCCCCGGGGGGTGTACGCGCGGGCATCGGAGATGCCGCCGATACCCGGCTCGCCGCCGCGCTCGTCCGGTGCACCCCCGTTACGGGAAGAACCGCGCCGGGAGCCTGTGGCGTCCCGGCGCGGTTCGTCTGATCTCGAGGGCACGGCCTACCCCTCCGAGCCCTGCTGGCTGGTGATCGACACCTGCCCGCTGGCCGGCTGCGGCACGCCGATCATCTTGCCGTCCGGCAGCCGGATGTACGCCAGCTCGCCCGACTCGACCAGCCCCAGACGGCGGGCCTGGGCCTCCAGGTTGCCCGGCGACTCCGACTCGGCGATCTGCTTCTTCAGCTGCTGCTGCTCCACGTCGAGCTTGGCCTGCTGCTGCTGGAGTTCGTCGAGCCGGAACGCATTCTCGTTGATCTTCGTGTTGACGGCCAGGATGCCGAGCACTCCACCGACGACGAGCACCACCACGAGCGCCGCGAACGGTGCCCGGGGCACCCGCACCGGCGGCGGCGGGGCGACCCGCAGCCGCGGCGACTCGGCCCTCTCCGGCTTGCCGGTGTCGGCCCGTTCCACCGGACGCAGTGCGGCGCTGCCCTGGACGGGAAACTCGCGCGCCCCCCGGGCGCGAGTGTCGTCCAGCCGGCTCACCCGGTCCTGCCGCCGGGTGTCGTTCCCGGCTACTCGGGTCCGCTCCGCCGCGATCCGGCCCCCCGACCGCGGTGTGCGCTGCCCGACGCCGGCGACGTCCCGACGCTTGCTCACATTCATATTCCCTCCCCCTCTTCGTCCGTGTCCCCCGGCGTCCGCCGCGGTCCCCCTCCGGTTTCCGCGGCCGACCCCGTCCCCGGTTGGTGCATCGCCTTGACCCGGCGCCGGTACCGTTCGCGGTCGGTACGCCCCTGGTGCCGGGCCTGCGGGTCGATCCGTTCCGCCGCCCGTAGCCGCACCGATGCGGCTCGCGGGTTGGCGGCGACCTCCCTCTCCCCGGGCAGCTCCGCGCCCCGGCTGAGCAGCCGGAACGTCGGCTCCGACCCGGGCAGTTCGACCGGGAGGTCGACCGGGCCCGTACTGCGGACCCGGCCGGCGAGCGCCTGCTTGGTGAGCCTGTCCTCCAACGAGTGGTAGGACAGGACCACCATGCGACCGCCGACGGAAAGTGTGTCCAGAGCGGCCGGCAGCGCCGTCTCCAGCACTGCCAGTTCTCTGTTTACCTCGATCCGTAAAGCCTGAAACGTTCTCTTTGCCGGGTGTCCCCCGGTTCGCCGGGCCGGCGCCGGGATCGACTCCCGCACCAGCTCGGCCAGACGCGCCGACGAGGTGATCCGGCCCCGGTCCCGTTCCCGGATGATCGCCGAGGCGATCCGGCCGGCGAACTTCTCCTCGCCGTACACCCGCAGCACCCGGGCCAGGTCCGGGTGCGGATAGGTGTTGACCACCTCCTCGGCGGTCACCCCCCGGGTCTGGTCCATCCGCATGTCCAGCGGCGCGTCCTGTGCGTACGCGAACCCGCGGTCGGGCGCGTCGAGTTGCAGTGAGGAGACACCGAGGTCGAAGAGCACACCGTCCACGGACGGGTAGCCCAACCGGTCCAGCACCTCGGGCAACTCGTCGTAGACCGCGTGTTCCAGATGGACGCGATCGGCGAACCGGGCCAGCCGTACCCGAGCGTGTGCGAGTGCCTCGGTGTCCCGGTCCAGGCCCACCAGGATCGTCTCCGGATGCGCCTGCAACACCGCCTCGGCGTGCCCGGCCAGGCCGAGCGTCGCGTCGACGTGGACCGTACGGCCGCCTCGACCCAGCGCGGGGGCGAGCAGCTCGAGACACCGCTCAAGCAGCACCGGCACATGCGTGCCGCGTAGCTCCCCCATGTCGCCCCCCACTGGTTGAACCGGTCTCGTTGTCGCGTCCTGCTCGTCGGACGACGCCGTGCCGTCGTACCGCCAGATCCCCATCCGCTCTCGACTCGTGCGCCTGGCACCGGGGAAGGGATGCCAGGAACTCGAAAGCGGCTGGAGATCTCGCAGTACGTCGGGCGTCGCCACGCCCTACAGACCGCCTGGCAGCACCCCCTCCTCGATGTCGGCGAAGTCGTCTTCGCTCTCGGCGAGGTAGGTCTCCCAGGCGACCTTGTCCCAGATCTCCACCCGGGTGCTCGCGCCGATGACCACCAGGTCCCGGTCGAGCCCCGCGTAGCTGCGCAGGTGTGCCGGGATGGTCACCCGGCCCTGCTTGTCGGGTATCTCGTCGTGCGCGCTGGCGAAGAAGACACGGCTGTAGGCCCGGGCCGCCTTGTGCGTCATCGGCTGCGCGCGCAACTGCTCCGCGATGTGCTGGAACTCAGGCGTCGGAAAGACGTAGAGGCAGCGCTCCTGCCCTTTGGTGATCACGACACCCCCCGCCAGCTCATCCCGGAACTTCGCCGGAAGGATCAACCGGCCTTTGTCGTCCAGGCGCGGAGTGTGGGTGCCGAGAAACATCGGCCCAACCCCCTCGCCCTTTAACGGCGTTCGCGCGCCGTTGACCCCCCGGGCCGGTGGGCCCCTCCCGGCCCCACCAATGCGCCCCACTCTACTCCACTTCCCTCCACCCGCAACCAGAATCGACCGCGCGGCGCGTCGCCGCGCGCCACAAAACCGCACGTCAGCCGGGGTGGAGCGGAGTGGAGGGCGGCGGGGCGGCGGACGTGGTCCGCTATCCGACATAGATCCACTCGGGCCGGTCCGGACGCCCACCGCCCCGCTCACCGACGAAGTGGACAGAACGGAACACCCTCGGCGGCGATCTGAGGGGTGGTCTGGTCCGGTAACCTCGCTCGCGTGACGGACGCGAAGATGCCCCTACGGGCGAAGGTGGCCAGCTCCGTGTCACGGACCGCCGCAGCCCTGTCGCGGGCTGCGGGCCGTGGCGACGGCTCGGTGATCGGTGGCTGGATCGGCCTGAAGATCGACCCGGACCTGCTGGCACACCTCTCCGCCGGACGGGCCATCGCACTGGTCTCCGGCACCAACGGCAAGACCACCACCACACGGCTGGCCGCCGCCGCCGTCGGCGTGCTCGGCCGGGTCGCCACCAACTCCTTCGGCGCCAACATGCCCACCGGGCACACCTCGGCCCTGGCCAAGGCGGGCAGCACCCCGTACGCGGTGCTGGAGGTCGACGAGCACTACCTGGCGCAGGTGATCGAGGCGACCGAGCCGCACGTCGTGGCGCTGCTCAACCTCTCCCGCGACCAGCTCGACCGGGCCAAGGAGGTCGCCATGATGGCGCAGCTCTGGCGCGCGGCCCTGGTCCGCCACCCGGACATCCGCATCGTGGCCAACGCCGACGACCCGATGGTGGTCTGGGCGGCCACCCCCCCGGCCGCCCACGACCAGCGGATCACCCCACCGCACGTCACCTGGTTCTCCGCCGGGCAGCGGTGGCACGACGACTCGTGGGTCTGCCCCGAGTGCGGCTCGACCATCCAGCGCTCCGGCGAGCAGTGGTGGTGCAGCGGCTGCCCGCTGCGCCGCCCGCAGCCGCAGTGGACGGTCGACGACGAGGGCGTCCTCGACCCCACCGGCGCCTGGTACAAGGTGAAGCTCCAGCTTCCCGGCAAGGTCAACATCGGTAACGCGGCCACCGCGCTGGCCCTGGCCGCCGAGTTCGGCGTACGCCCGTTCGACGCGGTCCCCCGCCTCGGCGACGTCACCTCGGTCGCCGGACGGTACGCCCAGGTCGAGCGGGACGGTCGGCTGGTCCGGCTGCTGCTGGCGAAGAACCCGGCCAGTTGGCTGGAGGCGTTCGACATGGCCGAGCACACCGCGACCCTGCTCTCCATCAACGCCCGCGACCCCGACGGGTTGGACACCTCCTGGCTCTTCGACGTCGACTTCGCCCCGCTACGCGGACGTCAGGTGCTCATCACCGGCGACCGCGCGTACGACCTGGCGGTCCGGCTGGACGTCAACGGCGTGCCGTTCCAGCACGTCCGCACGTTCGACGACGCCATCCGGGCGGTGCCGCCGGGGCGGCTGGAGGTCATCGCGAACTACACCGCCTTCCAGGACATCCGAGCGGAGTTGGACCGTGTCAACTGAGACCCTGCGCATCGTCTGGATCTACCCCGACCTGCTCTCCACCTACGGCGACCGGGGCAACATGCTGATCCTGGCCCGGCGGGCACAGCAGCGTGGCTTCCCGATCGAGGTGCTGGAGGTCCGCTCCGACCAGCCGATGCCCACCACCGCCGACATCTACCTCATCGGCGGCGGCGAGGACGGCCCGCAGGCGCTCGGCGCCCAGCGGCTGCTCACCGACGGCGGCCTGCACCGGGCGGTCGCCCAGGGCTCGGTGGTGTTCGGCGTCTGCGCCGGATACCAACTGCTCGGCACGTCGTTCTTCGCCAAGGGCACCCAGTACCGCGGCCTGGAACTGCTCGACCTCTCCTCCGACCGGGGCGAGACCCGGGCCGTCGGCGAGCTGGCCGGTGACATCGACGCCCGGCTGGGTCTGCCTCCGCTGACCGGCTTCGAGAACCACGGCGGCCGTACCCGTCTCGGTGCCGAGGTCTCCCCGCTGGCCCGGGTCACCGCCGGGATCGGCAACGACGGCGCCACCGAGGGCGCGTGGCGCGGCAAGCTGCTCGGCACGTACTCCCACGGTCCGGCGCTGGCCCGCAACCCGGCCCTGGCCGACCTGCTGCTGCGCTGGGCCACCGGCGCACAGCAGCTTCCGCCGCTCGACGACACCTGGGCCGACCGGTTGCGGGCCGAACGTCGGGCCGCGGTGGCCGCCGCCCGGGCATGACCCCGGCCGTCCGGCGGCTCACACGGTACTGGCGATCGGTGCAGCCGGTCGCCACCACACCGTCGGTCGTCCGGTTCGGCCTGCTGCTACTCCTGATCGCCGGGTTCGGGGTGACCCTGATCCTGGTCCCCCACCCCGACCCGACGGCGCTGCCGCAGTTCGGCGACCGACTGGGCGGTCTCGCCCCGGTCGCCGGAGTCCTCGGCGGCGCGCTGCTGCTGGTGGCACTGGTCCCCCGTACGTTCATCACGCTCGCCGCGGGCGCGCTCTTCGGCGCCCTGGAGGGTGCCGCGTACGCGCTGGGGGCCGCCCTGCTGGCGGCGGCGATCGGCTTCACCGTCGGCCGGGTGCTCGGGCGGGAGTTCGTCGCCGAGCGCGTCCGGGGCCGGTTGGCCCGACTGGATCGCTGGTTCACCCGGCAGAGCGTGCTCGGGGTGATCACCGTACGGCTGCTGCCGATCTCCGGCTACGGCCTGGTCAGCTACGGCTACGGCACCACCGGCGCGCGAATACTGCCGTTCCTCGTCGGCAGCGTGATCGCCTCCGCCCCGTCGGCGTTCGGCTACGCCGCCGTCGGCGCCGCCGTCACCAGTCCCGGCGAGGTCAACTGGCTCGCCGCCACCCCCGCCGCGCTCGGCTTCATCGCCAGCGCGGTGCTGCTCACCCGCTGGTGGCTCGCCGAACGCCGACGCCGCACCACCCAGATGTAAGGAGGGGTCCCCTGCTAACGCCTCGCGTATAGCAGGGGACCCCTGCTAACAACTCGGCAAGCGCGATCGTGCCGCGCCCCCGCTCTCGCCGCATCGCGCTCCATGATCACGCTCGATCCTGGATCGAGTGGCCTCGGTGTCAGCACGAGACCACTCGATCCCGGATCGAGCACGACCTTGCGACGAGTCGCCGCACCCCGGGAACTCGAAGACGCCGCCTTCGTAGCGCCGGAGCGTGCGGCACGTCTTCTTCCCGCCCACGTGGCCCCACGGGTGCCCGCCGCAGCGCCGGCTCGCACCGCACGCGCGCCCGCATACCGTGCACTGGAGGGCTCGGCCGCCGCACCGAGCACGGCGTTCGAACGTTAGAAAGGGTCCCCTGCTATGCACGAGGCGTTAGCAGGGGACCCTTCCTTTCACCAACAACAGCTCACCTACACCAACAGCTCGCCAACAGCGTCAGGCGACGACGGACACCATCCGGCCGGGGATCACGATGACCTTGCGCGGTTCCTTGCCGGCCAGCACCCCCGCCACCGCTGCCAGCGCGGCGGAACGCACGTCGTCCTCGGCGGCGTCGGCCGGCACCTCGACCCGGCCCCGGACCTTGCCGTTGACCTGCACCGGGTAGGTGACGGTCTCGGCGACCAGCAGCGCCGGGTCGGCGACCGGGAAGTCCGCGTACGTCAGGGAGGTCTGGTGACCCAGCCGCCGCCACAGTTCCTCGGCGATGTGCGGGGCCAGCGGCGCCACCATCAGCACCAGCGGTTCGGCCACCTCGCGCGGGGTCGTCGCCAGCTTGGTCACCGCGTTGGTCAGCTCGATCAGCTTGGCGATCGCGGTGTTGAACCGGATGCCCTCCATGTCGCCCCGGACGCCGTCGATCACCCGGTGCAGCAACTGGCGGGTCTGTTGGTCGGCCGGTTCGTCGGTGACCCGCGACTCGCCGGTCTGCTCGTCGACGACCGCCCGCCAGACCCGCTGCAGGAACCGGTACGAGCCGACCACCGCCCGGGTCTCCCACGGGCGGGACACCTCCAGCGGCCCCATCGACATCTCGTAGACCCGGAACGTGTCGGCGCCGTACGCGGCGCACATCTCGTCCGGGGTGACCACGTTCTTCAGGGACTTGCCCATCTTGCCGTACTCGCGGTTGACCTGGACGTCGCCCAGGAACCAGTCGCCGTCGCGCTCGACGACCTCTTCGGCCGGGACGTAGGCGCCCCGGGCGTCGGTGTACGCGTACGCCTGGATGTAGCCCTGGTTGAACAGCTTGCGGAACGGCTCGAACGACGACACGTGCCCCAGGTCGAACAGCACCTTGTGCCAGAACCGGGCGTACAGCAGGTGCAGCACGGCGTGCTCGGCGCCGCCGACGTACAGGTCCACGCCACCGCAGTCGCCCTCGCCGCGCGGCCCCATCCAGTACCGCTCGTTCTCCGCGTCGACGAACCGTCCCTCGTTGGTCGGGTCCAGGTACCGCAGCTCGTACCAGCAGGAGCCGGCCCACTGCGGCATCACGTTGGTCTCCCGGGTGTACCGCTTCGGCCCGTCACCCAGGTCCAGCTCGACCTCGACCCAGTCGCGGCGGCGCGACAGCGGCGTCTCCGGGTCGCTGTCGGCGTCGTCGGCGTCGAAGGTGCGCGGCGAGAAGTCGTCCACCTCGGGCAGTTCGACCGGCAGCATCTCCTCCGGCAGCGCGATCGCGGCACCGTCGGCGTCGTAGACGATCGGGAACGGCTCGCCCCAGTACCGCTGCCGGCTGAACAGCCAGTCCCGCAGCCGGTAGGTCACCGCGCCCCGACCGGCGCCGGTGGACTCCAGCCAGGCGATGATGCGGGCCTTGGCGTCGGCCACCCCCAGTCCGTTCAGGTCCAGGTCGCGGTCGGGCGCGGCGCTGTTGATCGCCGGCCCCTCCCCGGTGTACGCGGTGCCGTCGAAGCCCTCCGGCGGCTGCACGGTACGCACGATCGGCAGCTCGAAGAGATCGGCGAACTCCCAGTCCCGCTCGTCCTGCGCGGGTACCGCCATGATCGCGCCGGTGCCGTAGCCGGCCAGCACGTAGTCGGCGATGAAGATCGGCACCTGCCCACCGGTGACCGGGTTGACGGCGTACGCGCCGATGAAGACGCCGGTCTTCTCCTTGGTGTCGGCCTGCCGCTCGACGTCGGTCTTGGCCGCCGCCGCCTTGCGGTACGCCTCGACGGCTGCCCGGGGATCGGTGTGCCCACCGGTCCACGCGTCCCGGGTCCCCTCCGGCCAGGCCGCCGGCACCAGCGCGTCGACCAGCTCGTGTTCGGGTGCCAGCACCATGTAGGTGGCCCCGAAGACGGTGTCCGGCCGGGTCGTGAACACCCGGATCGGCGCGGTCGGGGTCGGGAAGTCGATGTGCGCACCGGTGGATCGGCCGATCCAGTTGCGCTGCATCAGCTTGATCGGCTCCGGCCAGTCCAGCTTGTCCAGGTCGTCCAGCAGCCGGTCACCGTACGCGGTGATCCGCATCATCCACTGCTTCAGGTTGCGCTTGAAGACCGGGAAGTTGCCGCGCTCGGAGCGACCGTCGGCGGTGACCTCCTCGTTGGCCAGCACCGTGCCCAGCCCGGGGCACCAGTTCACCGGCGCCTGCGACACGTACGCCAGGCGGTGGTCGTCGACGATCGCGCGACGCTCGGCGGACAACAGCTCGGCCCACGGGCGGCCGTCCGGGGTACGCCGGGTACCGCCGGCGAACTCGGCGATCAGCTCGCTGATCGGGCGGGCCCGACCGGCCTGGCGGTCGTACCAGGAGTTGAAGATCTGCAGGAAGATCCACTGAGTCCAGCGGTAGAAGTCGGTGTCGATGGTGGCCACCGAGCGCCGCTGGTCGTGGGCCAGTCCCAGCCGCCGCAGCTGCTCCCGGTACCGCTCGATGTTCGCCTCGGTGGTCGTCCGGGGGTGCGTGCCGGTCTGCACCGCGTACTGCTCGGCGGGCAGGCCGAACGCGTCGAAGCCCATCGCGTGCAGCACGTTGCGCCCGGCCATCCGCTGGTAGCGGGCGTAACAGTCGGTGCCGATGTAGCCCAGCGGGTGCCCGACGTGCAGTCCCGCGCCGGACGGGTACGGGAACATGTCCAGCACGTACAGCTTCTCGGCGCCGGAGCGCGGGTGGGCCGGGTCGGCCAGCGGGCCGGACGGGTTCGGCGCGTGGAAGCTGCCCTCGCGTTCCCAGTGATCCTGCCAGCGGCGTTCGATCTCGTCGGCCAGCACGGCGGTGTACCGGAACGGTGGGGTGTCGTTGGCGGCTGCCTCGGTCATGGCCTTCTCCTCGCGTCGACCGGCGGGGTCTTCTCCGTGCTGGCTGGTCTCGTGTCCGTGCTCGGCGGCCCGCCCCGGGCCCCGGCGGGCACGAAAAAGCCCCTCGCGCAGGAGGGGCCGCCGTGCTGTCGCGCCGTCAGCGCATCAGCACGGCTCGGTAAGAAGCAGGAAGACTCCGGCCATGACCGGCAGTGTACCGCGACCCCTCGGGCACCGCCGCCCAGTACCCCGTCAGCCGGTGTCGGGGCGACCGTCGCCGACCCGGCCGTCGAGCTCGTCGTAGCGGGTGATCGGGGCCAGCGGCGCACCGGCCCGGTACGCCGCGCGGGCCAGCGCGTAGCCACCCACCGGGGCGGTGAACAGTTGCAGGCCGACCGCCACCAGCACCACCACGGCGGTACGCACGCTCGGGATCAGCAGCAGCACCCCGAACAGCACACAACTGAGGCCGAGGCTGGCCGCCTTGGCGACCGCGTTCATCCGGTGGTAGACGTCGGGCAGGCGGACCAGGCCCACCGCGCTGATCGAGATCAGGACGGTGCCGAGCAGCAGCAGCGCCCAGGCCAGTGCCGTGCGGATCACCGCTGCCCCCGGTGCACCAGCCGGGCCATCGCCACCGTGGCCAGGAAACTCACCAGCGTCCCGGTGAGCACCAGGTCCAGCAGGTCCGGCGCGTCCAGCCGGGCGGCGAGCACCGCCAGGGCGGCCAGGAAGACGAAGAAGCCCAGGTCCAGCGCGGCGGCCCGGTCGGCGTCGGTCGGTCCGCGTACCAGCCGGCCGATCACCACCGCCATCGCGCACGCCAGGACCACCAGCACCACGTCCAGCAGGATCATCGCGACCTCCACGTCTCGGGCGGGTCGTTCTCGGACGGACCACCGTCGTCGGAGGAGCCGTCGTCGGGTCGGCCGCCGCCGGCCGGGTGCGTGGCCGGGCGGATCGCGGCGAGCACCCGCCACTCCAGTTCGGTGACCTCGCGGCGGAACGCGACCGGGTCGGCGGCGTACACGCCGTGCACCCAGAGGGTCGCGGGCTCCCGCCGGATCGCCAGGGTCAGCGTGCCCGGGGTCAGGCTGACCGCCAGGGCCACCGCGGCGACCTCGACGTCGGTGCCGGCCCGTAGCGGCACCCGCACCACCGCCGGTTCCAGTCGCGACCCCGGCGTGAGGATCTCCCACGCCACGGCCAGGTTCGCCTGCACCAACCGGACCGCGAAGTAGCCGGTGAACCGTAGGATCCGGCCCAGGCGTACCACCGTCCGGCGGGCCAGCGCCGGTGTCGCGCTCATCGCCCGGTCACCGCCCGCACGTAGCCGGCCGGGTCGCGGAGTCCGTCCGCCGCCGTCTCCGCCACCGTCAGCAGCGGCTGCGCGGCCAGCCCCGCGACCAGCGAGAGCACGGCCAGGGCCAGCGGCGGGGCGACCAGCGACCGCCCGATCCGGCCGGTGACCGCGTCGGTGGCCGGCTCACCGGTGAACAACGCGCTCCAGATCTTCAGCATGGAGAGCAGGGTGACCAGGCTGACCAGCACCGCCACCGTCATCGCCCACCACGCGTCGACCTCGGCGGCGGCCCGCAGCAACAGGAACTTCGCCAGGAAGCCGGAGAACGGCGGCAGTCCGGCCAGCGATAGCGCCGCACCGGCGAAGGCCAGGGCCAACGCGGGGCGCTGCACGGCGAGGCCACCGGTGCCGTCCAGCCGGTCGGTGCCCCGGCCGGCGCGTACCGCCGCCGCGCAGAGCAGCAGCGCCGCCTTCACCAGCACGTACTGGGCCAGGTAGTACACCGCCGCGGCCAGGCTCGCGGCGGTGAACAGCGCCACGCCGAGCAGCACGTAGCCGATCTGGCTGACCATGTGGAAGACGAGGATCCGGCGCATCGAGCCCTCGCCGACCGCGCCGAGCACGCCGACCACCATCGACAGCAGCGCCACCACGCCGAGCAGCCAGTGGTACGCCGGGTCGCCGCCGTACACCACCGCGTAGATCCGGATGACGGCGTAGAGACCCACCTTGGTCAGCAGGCCGGAGAAGAGCGCCACCACCACCGGCGAGGCCACCGGATAGGTGCGGGGCAGCCAGTCGTGCACCGGGACCAGCGCGCTCTTGACGCCCAGGGCGAGCAGCACCACGCCGCCGGCCACCGCCACGGCCGGCTCGTCGCGGGCCGCCCCGGCGAGGTCTCCCAGTCCGACCGCTCCGGTGGTGCCGTAGACCAGCGCGACTCCGCCCAGCAGCAGGGTGGAGCCGAGCAGGTTCGTCGACACGTACACCCGGCCCGCACCGCCGCGCCCGATGCCCCCGGCGAGGCTCAACAGCACGTACGAGGGCACCAGCATGACCTCGATCAGCACGAACAGGTTGAACAGGTCGGTGGTGAGGAACGCGCCGTACGCCCCGGCCGAGAGCACCAGCACCAGCGGCAGGAAGTACGGGCGGCGGTCGTCGCCGGAGCCCACGGCCGACACCAGACAGCCGAGCACCACCACCGCCGACACGGTGACCAGCAGGGCGCCGAACGCGTCGGCGGCGAGGCTGATGGCCACCGGTGGCGGCCAGCCGCCGACCCTCAGCACCGGGATGTCCCCGGCGACGGTGGTGGTCACCAGCAGCGCCACGCCCGCCGACAGCACGGCGACGGTGGTGACCAGTGCGGCGACCCGGTGCGTCCGGAGCCGCCCCGGCAGGGCGAGCAGCCCACCGGCCACCAGCAGGGGCCCGGCGACGGGGAACAGGAGCAGCAGGGTCACCGCCGTACCCCGTCCGGTCCGGTCGGTGCCGGACCACTCTCGGGATCGCCGTCCCCGGCACGCTCGTCGGCGTCGGTCTCGCCCGGGCCGTCCGGGTCGGTGACGCCGCCGGGGCCGTCGGCGTCGGCGTCCGGGTCCGCGGAGCCCCGACGCAGCAGGCCGAGCAGGTGCACGGTGACCCCGAAGGTGATCACGATCGCGGTCAGCACGAACGCCTGCGGCAGCGGGTCCGCCGTGTCCGGGCCCACCTCACGGACCGGCGCCGTGCGGCGGCCGAGCCCGCCGGCGGCCAGCAGCACCACGTTGACCGCGTGGCCGAGCAGGACGAAACCCAGTACCACGCGCAGGTGTCCGGGCCGGACCAGCAGGAACACCCCGGCGGCGACCAGCGTGCCGACGAGCACGGCGGCGCTCATCGGGCGGCGCCGACGGGCGGGGCG
>NZ_SISL01000167.1:0-11923 GCF_004307965.1 Verrucosispora sp. SN26_14.1
AGAGGTGTATCAGAGACAGGCCCGGGTCAGCCCGGCGTCGCCGCAGTACGCCTCCAGGCAGCCGACCTCCCCGCAGGCGCAGGTCGGCCCGTCCTCGGAGAGCGGCAGGTGCGCGATGTCGCCGGCGCTGCTGGTCGATCCCCGGTAGAGCGTGCCGCCGAGCACCAGTCCGCAGCCGATCGACGTGCCCAGCTTCAGATAGAGAAAGTCGTCGAAGGTGCGGCCGATGCCGGCGTGCTGCTCGCCCAGCGCCAGCACGTTCGCGTCGTTGTCGACCAGCGCCGGGCAGCCCAGCTCGGCGGCGAAGGCGTCCCGGACCGGGAAGCGTTGCCAGCCGGGCAGCGCGGTCGGCGCGATGGAGGCGCCGTCGTCGACCGGCCCGGGCAACGCGACACCGACACCGGTGGGTTCGGCGCCTCCCGACTCGGCGCGGAGCTTGCCGGCCAGTTCGACGCACCGCCCGATCACCGGCTCGGGTCCCTGGCGGACGTCGGCCGGCTCGCTCGCCTCGGCCAGCACGTTCAACTCACCGTCGGTGACCGCCACGCTGATCCGGTCGGCCCCGACGAGCACGCCGACGAACCGCACCCCGGCGGCGAGCCGGAGCAGGGACGAGCGCCGTCCGCCCCGGGACGCGGCCGGGCCGGCGGTCTCGATCAGGCCGCGGGCGACGAGGCGATCCAGTTCGGTGGTGAGAGTGGTACGCGACAGGCCGAGCAGGTCACCCAGCTCGACCCGGGAACGCGGGCCCTCGTCGCGCAGCAACCGGACGAGTCGCGCCTGCTGCGGGTTCTCCGGCCGGAGAAGGGCCATCCCCACCACCTCCGGTCCGGAGTCTTCCACGACGGTGTTTCGGCACTGTGGCCGGAATCGTCCGCCCAGTGCCTGCGCTGTCCGGTCCTGGGCGCGCCCTGCTCTGTCCCGCTGCGCCCGGTCCCGCCCGCCCTGGTTCTCGACCTTCGGCCGGCACCTCCTGCCTTGGCCCGTGTGCCCCGACCTGGCGCGACCGGCACCTGTCCGGGCACGACGAGTGGGCGGCGAGGGGCGGGAGGTGCTGTGGAGACGGGGGGATCGTGAGGTGGGTAGATTTCTTGTCGCTCCAGCGACAACAAATCTACCCACCTCGTCGCTCGGCTCAGCCGAGTGCGGCCGGACGTCGCGCCCGGAGCCTGCGTCGATCGGCGAGCGGCGGGTACACGGCGACGGGCCCGGCCGCCGAGGTGGCGGCCGGGCCCGTTCGCGTACGGCTCTAGAGAGTGCTGCCGTTGGTGCCGGTCGGCTTGCGGGGGGTGGCCGACGTCGAGCTGGTCGCGCTCGACGAGCTGCCGCCCGCCTTGCTGCCCGCCGTCGCCGGAGTGCCGGCGTAGGTGTCGTCCGCCGGGGTCAGCCCGTGCTTGCCGTTGCTGTGCAGCTTCTCGCCCAGCTTGGAGTGCTCGAGCTTGTCCTTGCCCTCCTGGTAGAGGCGGTTGGCCTGGGCCTGCGCGACCCCGGCCGCCTCCTGGACCGTCGGGTGGTCGAGGACCTTGCGGCCCTGGATCACCAGCTCCTCGTACTTCTCACGGCCGGCACGGGCGCCCAGGACGAACCCCGCAGCCAGCCCGCCAAGGAACATGATCTTTCCGCGCATGGCGGCTCCTTTCGTACCTGGCGCGCTGTCTTCCGCCTCCCGGAGGCCGGGCGGTGGTCGATCGAACTCGCGCCTGCGTCATGTCGTCGGCAGTTATCTACCCATCCTCCTCTCCGCTCATACCTCCTTGGGCCGCGATGACGATTTATCCGTCTGCGTCCGGTTGGCGACCTGTCCTGCGGATGGATAACCCCCTAGCCCACGACCCCCCGGAATCCTGTACTCTTGTGCCGGTCGCGCGGCGCGGAGAGATCCGCACCAAGCGGTGCACGGTCCCCCGTAGCTCAATTGGCAGAGCAGCCGGCTGTTAACCGGCAGGTTTTTGGTTCGAGTCCAAACGGGGGAGCTCTCCTTACTCCCCGCAACGCCCACCGGCACCCGGTGGGCGTTCGTCGTCTCCGACGCCGGCCCCAACCTCGGCCCCGGTCGAGCCGGGCCTGGCCGCACGGCGCTGGCAGGCAGCGAAAACGGGGACACCGGAGCCGAAGATGATCACCTATGATCCTCGCTGTGCCCGCACCCCTCCCGCCGGTGACCTTCGACGTCGCGGCGGCATACCCGCAGGTCGCGGCCGGTCGGGATGCTCTGGCTGCCGGTGACTGGCCGACCCTGCGCGCGCTCGTCGACGCCCAGGACGCACACGGCCGGACCGTCCTGGTCGGCGAGATCGGCGACGCCCCCGACGCGGAGAGGTTCCTGCGCGAGGTGTTCGCCGAGCATCCCGAGGACCCGGTGGCCGGGGCGATGCTCGGCGCACACCTGATCCGGGCCGGCTGGCGCATCCGCACCGCCCGACGGGCCCAGCATGTCAGCCGCAAGCAGTTCGCCGACTTCTTCGACCACCTGCGCCGGGCCGAGCAGATCCTGATCGAGGTCACCGCCCGCCACCCGCAGGACGCGGCAGCATGGACCCAGCGGATCACCAGCGGCCGGGGACTACAGGTGGGGCAGGCCGAGGCCCGCCGCCGGTACGACCGGCTCGCCGCCCACCACCCGCACCACCTGCCGGCACAGGCGTCGCTGCTCCAACAGCTCTGCCCCAAGTGGAGCGGCACCTGGGAGAAGGCGCACGCGTTCGCCCACGAGTGCGCCGAGGCCGCACCACCCGGGGCCGCCAACGCGGTACTCGTCGTCGAGGCGTACCTGGAACAGGCCCTCGACCATGACCGGGTCTCCGCCGCGAGCGAGTTCCTGCGCGACCCGGCGGTGGCCGCCCGGATCCGCGCGGCGGCGGAACGCTCCGTCTGGCACCCCGACTACCGCGACGGCTGGGGTGGGGTGTGGGTACGCAGCACCTTCGCCCTCGCGTTCTGCCTGATGCAGGAGTGGCACCCGGCGGCACGGGAGTTCACCGCACTCGGTGGCTTCGGCGACGAGTCGATGTTCGGTTACCTCGGCGACGGGGCGACCGAGTTCCAGCGGCTGCGCGCGAAGGCGTACGCGAAGGCCGGCCAGTCGTGATCGCGCACCTGGACACCGACGGGGTCCCCACGCTGCTCGCGCCGACCGGCGGGCCGATGCGGGCCGGGCTGACCTTCCGGGTCGGCACCGCCGACGAGACCCTCGCCCGGCACGGCATCACCCACCTGCTCGAACACCTCGCCCTCGCCCCGCTCGGCAGCGCCGACCACCACTTCAACGGCGCCACCGGACCGATCTTCACCACCTTCCACATGCAGGGCTCCGAGCAGGACGTCGCCACCTTCCTGACCGCCGTCTGCGCCCACCTCGCCGACCTGCCCACCGGGCGGCTGGAGGTGGAGAAGGACATCCTGCGGACCGAGTGGAGCAGCCGGGGCAGCGCGGCCATCGACGACATCCCGCTGTGGCGGCACGGTGCCCGCGACTTCGGGCTGGGCAGCTACCCCGAGTGGGGACTCGCCGCACTCACCGCCGACGACCTGCGACAGTGGGCGGCGCGCTGGTTCACCCGCGAGAACGCCGTGCTCTGGATCGCCGGTGGCCGCGTCCCCGACGGGCTGACCCTGAAGCTGCCAGGCGGCACCCGGCAGCCCGTACCGGCCGCGTCGTCGGCACTGCCCGCCACCCCGGCGTACTTCGTGCGCGGAAACCAGGCCGTGGTGCTCGACGCGGTGGTGCGACGCGGGCACGCCGCCGGACTCTTCGCCGACGTGCTGGAACGCGAACTGTTCCGCGCGTTGCGCCAGGACGCCGGCCTCTCCTACACGATCGCCGGCGGCTACGAGCCGCGCGGTGACGGCCACGCCGTCCTGCGCGCCCTCGCCGACGCGCTGGCCGAGAAACAGGACGCCGTCCTCGGCGGCTTCGTCGACGTGCTGGCCACGCTCCGGGTCGGCCGGATCGACCAGGCCGACCTCGACGCCGCCGTGGCCAAGCGCATCGAGATGTTGGCCACCGCCGAGGCCGACGCCGCCAGACTGACCGGGTACGCCTTCAACCTGCTCACCGGCGAGCCCAACCTCAGCCTCGACGAGCACCGCGCCGCACTGAGGGCGGTCACCGTGGCCGACCTGCACGAGGTCGCCCACGAGGTGCACGCCTCGGCCCTGCTGATGGTGCCCGAGGGCACCCGTGCCGACTGGGCCGGTTTCGTCGCCGCCCCCACCGTCTCCGAGGCGGTCCCCGCCGGCACCGCCCACCGTTCCCGCGACGACGACGGCCAGCTCCGCGTCGGCCCCGACGGCATCAGCTACCTCGGTGACGGCGGCCCGCTGACCGTCCGGTACGCCGACTGCGCCGCCATGCTCGCCTGGCCCGACGGCGCCCGCCAACTCATCGGTCACGACGCGATCGTGCTGCACGTCGAGCCGACCCTGTACGACCTGCGCCCACCCGGCCTGGGCGTGTTGGACGCCGCCGTACCCGCCGACCGGCAGGTCGCCATGCCACCCCGCGACCCTGAGCAGATCCCACAACCCGGCGCGGTACGCGAGTACCGCGACCGCCGTGATCACGTTCCCCGCTCCCGGCGTGCCCGGCGGGAGACGTTGCTCCTGCTGCTCGGCGGCCTGGTCGTCCTCGGGCTCGGCGGCCGGGCCCTACTGCTCACCATCGACGTGGTCCTCGAACCCCCCGCCGGAGACGTCGGCGGGCGGTGGGGTGCGGTCGTCCGGGGATGGCTGCTCACTGTTATCCTCGCGTTGCCCATCGTGCTGTTGGTGCGGGGGCGACGCCGGTGAGAAGCGGCCACCGATGCTGGCCGGTGATCGACCGGGCGGGATAAGATCCGCGCGGTGCCGGGGCGGTAGCTCAGCCGGTTAGAGCAGGGGACTCATAATCCCTCGGTCACGGGTTCGAGTCCCGTCCGCCCCACCAGCTACGGATACCCCAACAGAGGGTGCAAGGTCGCAGAACGCGGGCTACGGGCCGACGTCGCGGCCACCCGGTGGCCGGACTTCGTGCGGGGTGATGGATTCGTGGGTCAGTTCTGGCCGGGGCTTGCTACGGGCAGCCCTGCTTCCTTGGCACAAGCGAGCAGCCGCCGGTCGTAGGTGACGAAGGCGGTGAGTGCCGTGCCGGACTCGTTGGTCAGCACCTGGGCGGTGGCCAGGTGGATGGCGTCGAGGCTGCGGAGTGTCGGCTCGGCGAAGGCGGCTGCGGTGGCACGGATCGTGCTGTCGATCTCCAGTCGGAACAGTCGTCCGACAGCAGCCGGCACTCCGATCAACGCCTGCGGAGCCGATCGGCGGAGCGCTCTGGGTACTTCCACCTCGACGAGCGCGGAGGAGACCAGCGGCACGTCGTCGTGCTCGTTGAGCCAGGAGACGAGGTCGGTGCTGCATGCTTCCTGCCGCACCAGCTTGATGACGGCGGCGGAGTCGAGATAGATCACCAGCGCTCCTCGTCACGCATCGCCGTGAGCGAGGCGGCCACGTCCACACTCTCGTCGCCGAGCTTCGGAGGAAGTGGGACAGGGCCCCCGCCGGTGGGGGCGACGGCCCGCCCTGCCGCTACCAGCTTGGCCAGAATCGACCTGTCGTCACCTACCGGAACAAGTCGGGCGATCGGGTGTCCACGATCGGTGATCTCGACGGTCTCCCCGCCACTCACCCGAGCCAACACCTGGCTGGTGTTCTGGTTCAGCTCCCGAACACCGATGCGTTCCATGGACCCGAGTGTAGAACCAGATGTTCTACGCATCTAGCTCCTGGCGCAGTCCGGGCTGTCTCTTCGCTGACCAGGGAGATCCACGAGGGTTTAGGTCATGGCGGCTGCCGGGCGGATCCAGCTGGTGATGTCGGAATCATCACGCACGACCCCGAGGTCCGTGGGCGGGCAGGCTCAGGGTCAGCGGAGCGCTGGCGAACGTGGCGGTGTGGTCCGCATGGTGGCGCCTCCGGCCCACCAGCTAAATCGAGGCTTCAGCCAGCCAGGGGTGCCACCAACCGAAGCCTGGGCTTCCTGTGGCGAAGACGTCCAGGACGGCCTGTTTGTTGGCCGTCCCGATGGTCTTTGCTGGCATGCCATGAAAGGGTGTTCCGATGAGCGCCACCTTAGCTGTGAGTCACCGGGTCGGCATCCTGGGTGTCGGCTACGAAGGCCGCTCCATCGGTGAGTTCGTGAGTGGCCTCGTGGACATGAACGTCACACGCCTGGTCGATGTCCGGATGACGCCGATCTCACGCAAGCGTGGTTTCAGCAAGTCGGCCCTTAGTCAGGCGCTCGCGGCGCAGGGGATCGTCTACGAGCACCGCAGGGAGCTGGGTAACCCGAAGGAGAATCGCCCCGGATTCGGTGGCAGTCCCGAGGAGTTACGCTCGGCGAGAGCGGCGTACGCCTCTTTGCTGCACCACGCTGAGCCCTCGGCGGCGCTTGACGCGCTCGCCGAGAGCGGGCAACGCGAGTTGGTAGCGTTGCTCTGTTTCGAGGCAGACGAAAGCCGTTGTCACCGCCAGGTCGTCATGCGCCTGCTCGAAGATCGCATGCCTATCGTTTCGGCCAGTACACGCCCAGCACGCTGAACACGTGCACGCGCTTGGCTTGGTTGCCTACATAAAAGGCGACGTCACGGTTCGGCGCGCACATCTCTCCGAGAAACTTGGTCTCCAACGCCTCCCGCAACGCAGCGTCTGAGTGACCAGCGAGTCGTCGTTGTAGCGCTACCAGCTCCCAATCGATCACATGCTGCTTGTGTCCGTTGCACCCGCGCTCGTGGCAGCGGTAGTGGTAGGCGGCCTTGAAACGGGGTGCTTCTAGCGGGGACCTGCTCCGACCGCTGAAGAGGTCGGGCTGGCTCGCGTACGCCTCGATCCTGCGCTGCTCGTCGATGGTCCAGCCGGGGTGCGGCGTTACCTTGAAGGCGCGGACTTCCTTGGGGCGCACGAGAGCCAGCGATTGTGCGTCCGCGTGATCCTGAGCTTCGCGGTTGAGTCGGCACATTGAATCCTGAATGGCCGGGTCAAGCAGCGGCTGTCGCGATCTCCAGCCGTCGAGATGACGCTCCTTCTGGATCCGGTCCATCACCGGCTTCCAGCTCTCGCGCCGTTGATCCTGCCGTGCCGGTTTGGCATCGACAGAGATGATGTCGTACTTCTTGAATGCCTCATCGCTGTCGAGGTGTCTGAAGTTGATCGGGTAGAGGCGGACCCACGTCGGCCTCAAAACGTCTGTCCGCAGCCCTGCCACGCAGACGGTCTCCCCGTACTTCTCCGAGGGGTTCGGGGCAGCCTTAACGGTGATCAGTAGTTGTAGCCGGACCGTTCGGTCGTCGGCAGGCTTCGGGTCAGGTCCGGCCTCGCTCGGACCGAATAGCGACATCTGGGCCATGAGCGCCTCCAGCTGCTGTAGCCGTAGGTAGCTGTCCGATCACACAGTGATTCAGGTTCTCATGGCATCGACGGGTCGGCATAGAGGTGTGCTGTCGCTTGTGGTGTCAAGCGAGGAGTGCTCCAAGTGGGTGCCGTGCTGTGAGCTGCCTCGACCGGGCTGCGGTTGCAGCCAGCGGTTGGTCTTTGTCGTATGGCCGTGCGGGTGCCGCCGGTGTCCGGGTCGGGACAGAGCGCGTCCGGGTGACCGACGATGACGTCATCATCGTCGATATCCACCCCTCGCACGACTCGCGTCTGAACGGAGAAACGATGCGGACGCAACCCCGACTGCGGTCCATCGCCACACTGGCCGCCGCCCTGGTCGCCACGCTCACCGCCGCACTGCTGCCGGCCGCGCCGGCTCTCGCGCTGCCCTCGGGCACCGGCTGGTCGGCCTCGTGGAACTACTACCACCCCACCGCCTACCAGTACTCCGGCACGCTGCCCGGGGTGCGCCTGACCGGGTACGCCACCGACAACGCCGGCATCTCGTCCACCGTCGGGACCATCGAGGACATCGCGGCGGACGGGCGTTGTGCCCGGGTGCTGCTCTACGCCGCCGGCGTCGGCTACATCGCCGACCGCACGGCCTGCGGCAACGGCACCTACCTGACCTACAACACCGGCACCTACAGCCAGGGTCTGCTGGTGGTCGTCTATCGGATGATCGACGGCACCACCACGTACGACAAGGGGTTCCATCTGTTCATCCCGGCCTCGGCCACGGACTCCGGGCTGCGGACGGTCGGCACCGGCGCGAGCTGGTCGTACTACACCTCGACCGCCTTCCAGTACGCGATCACCCGCGACGGCGTCAGCTCGGTGGGCTACGGCGCACACCAGTCCGGTGACCTGCGCTCCTCGGTGAGCACCGTGCAGAAGACCGCCGGCACGGCGGGCTGCGCCTCCGGCAAGGTCACCGGCGGTACGACGGTCAGTGGCAGCACCTGCGTCAACGGCGGTACGGCCTCGTTCCACCGGTTCGACCACAGCTACAACCTGGAGGCGTCCGCCTGCTACCAGCCGACCGCCGGCACCCAGCGCTGCCTGGCGGTGAACATCCCCGAGCCCTGGTGACACCGGCCGTCCCGCCACCGACATCGCCGCGACCGGACCGGGCCGACTCGGGTCGGCCCGGTCGACGGGGTCAGCGGCGGGTCTTCGGCAGGTCGAACTGGTCGGCGCGGCGGCAGTCCCGCTGGTTGCCGATCGCCTCGGGACCCAACCGGTCGAGTACGGCACGCGCCCGGTCGCGGCCCCGGTTCCAGGCGTACCACGGATCCGGTTCGGCCAGGTCGTCGGCGATCCAGCTCAGGGTGCACCGGCGTACCGGGTCGGGCAGGGCGGCCAGGGCGGGCGTGGCGTCGGCGGAGAGCGCCCGCAGATACCAGGCGTCGATCCGGCCGGTCTCCTGGTAGCGGTCGATGTTGCGGCGGGCCACGTAGTCCTCGGGGTTGAGCGCCGCCAGCCCCAGCAGCATCACCACCGCGAGCGCCGTGGTGAGCCGGGGGATCCAGCCGCCGCGCCACCGGACGCCGGCCACCAGGACCATCAGGAAGACGGCTCCGAGCAGCACCTCGAACGCCATCACGAAGACGCGCTCGCCGGTGAAGCTGTAGACCTTCTGGTACGTCCACATCCGCGACAGCGCCGACACCACGATCACCACGCTCAACGCGCTGAGCAGGCCGAGCAGGATCCGCAGGAGTACCCGGTCGCGCGGGGTGTCCCGGCGGGCCCAGCGGGTCACCCCGCCGAGGACCGCCAACGTCAGCACGGTCACCGCGACCAACTGCCAGAAGCCGCTGCGGGCGTACTCGGCGTAGCTGAGGCCGGTGGTCGACAGCACGTGCCGTTGCCCGCCGAAGAGAACGGTGAACTGCACCAGCACGAAGCCGGCGAAGAGAGTGGTGAGAGCGGCGATCGGCGGGGCCCACTCGACCGGCCCGAGCCGGCGGTCGGTCGGCCGGTCCACCAGGGACAGGTCCGGTGGCGCCGCGAGTGTGAAGAGCGCGGCCACCGCGATCAGGCCACCGACGGCGGCCAGGAACAGCCACCGGACCACCCCGCCGGCACTGACCTCGGGGACGAGGACGCCGAGTGCCTGGGAGAAGGCGGCGTCGGCGGAGGAGAGCAACGCACCGAAGACGACCAGGACGGCCACGGTGGCGGCGACCGAGCCGACGACACGGCGGGTGGTGCCGTCGCCGCCGGGCGCCCGGACGTGGGCGCGCACCCACGGCAGTCCGCGCAGCGCGGCGAGCGGGGCGGCGCCCAGGCTGAACAGGATCGAGCGCATCCGCCGTCCGCCGACTATCGCCAGGGCCGCGCAGCACAGCGCCGCGAGCACGCAGAACGTCACCAGCCACCAGGCGTTGCGGAAGGCCAGCACCGCGAGCAGCGCCAGGGCGGCACCGGCCCATCCGGCCCGGACCCACCGCTCTGCCTTCGGCAGGTCGGTGGTGTGCCGGCGGACCGCGACCAGCACTGCGGCGGTCAGCACCAGCCAGCCGAGGAACCAACCGACGCCGGTACGCCCCAACGGCACGAACGCGGCCACCCCGAGCGCCCCGGCCAGGACCGCCAGCGGGGTGGCCCGATCACTGGCCGGTGCGGGGCCGGGCCACGCCCGGTCCAGGAACGACGGTTGCAGTGGCCGTGGCCGGAATTCGTATGGCGAGCCGGTGGTCCGGTAGCCGGGCACTGGCGGCCCGGGAGCGCCGGGCGGTGCCGCCGAAAGTGCCGGACCGGGAGCTACCTGGCCCGGCGCTGCCGTCTCCGGGATCCGCTGCGCTGGTGGTGATGCCGCTTTCGAGACCGGCGCGGTCACCACCGGAGCCGGGGAGACCGGGGGAGTCCCGGTCGGGAGCGTGGAGCCGACCGGGGTGGACACGGTCGGGGGCGGGGTCGCCGGGGCGGCCACCGTCGAGGTGTCCGGGCCGGTGGCGGCCGGGTCGTCGTCGGCCGCCACCAGCGGGAGGAAGATCGCGTACCCCCGGGTGCCCGGCGGCACGGTCACCGGGATCGCCCAGGCGGGCTGGTCGGCGGCACCGGGCCAGACGATGGGCGACAAGCCGTCGGTGGGTGGCAGGACCAGCAGCCGGGGTGGCGTCCCGGTGGGACCGGCGTCGGATGGCACAGGGATGTCGCCGGGTTCCTCGGTCGGGGAACGCTCGGCGGGTGGCGGCTGGGACACCGCGCCCTCCTCGATGGACGAATTGCCGTCACTCTAAGCGCGGTACACCTCTGCGCGTTGTCCCCTCCGCCCGGGACGCGGCAACCCGGTCGACCCGGTTCAGCCGGGCGTGCCGGTGCCCCGGCCCCGGTCGTCCAGGACCAGCGGGGCACGGCCGCGTACGGCGTACCGGATGTGGGTGACCTCGGGGGTGGGCACCACCCGGGTGGGGGACATCTCGATCGCCTCGAAGTCGTCCAGGCCCAGGTCGGGGGTGAACAGGCGCAGACCGTCGCCGAGTACCACCGGCACCACGTGCAGTTCCACCTCGTCCAGCAGGCCGGCCCGCAGCACCTGCCGGACCAGGCTGCCGCCGCCGGCCACCGCCACGTTCCTGCCGCCGGCTGCCGCGCGGGCCTGTGCCACGGCGGCGGCCACGCCGTCGGTGACGTAGGTGAAGCTGGTGCCGCCCTGGCGCCGTAGCGTCGGGCGGGGACGGTGGGTCACCACGAAGACCGGCGCCCGGAACGGCGGCTCGTCGCCCCACGGCACCTCACCGCCGTCGGCCATCCGGCGGCCCATCACGTACGCGCCGGCGGCGCCGAACGACTCGGCGACGATCTCCGAGTTGACGTCGTGCTCGCCACCGGCGAACCCCTGCCGTTCGCGCCACGACGACGCGGCGGTGACCCAACGGGTGACCCGGAAGAAGCCGTGGCTCTCCGCCGAGTGCATCCAGTCGCCGGTCCCGTCGTGCCGTGGACCGGCGTAGCAGCCGTCCAGCGACACCGACAGTTGCGCGGTCACCCTGGTCATCTCCGTACCTCCACAGTCTGCGGCGGGCACCCGCCGCTCACCGGTGGATCGGAGCCGGACCGGCCGCTTCTACCGATCGGTGCTGTGACCCGGGTCACTCTCGCAGCGGGCCGCGCGACGCAGCAGGTGCCGCCGCTCGGGATCGTTTCCGGCGAGGTCGGCCGCCCGACGCCAGGCCACCGCCGCAGCGGCGCGGTCGCCGGCCGACTCCAGCAGGTGGGCGCGGACCGCGTGCCGGCGGTGGTGGTCGGCGAGCAGGCCCGACTCCACCTCGCCCAGCAGCGCCAACCCGGCCTGCGGCCCGTGCACCATGCCCACCGCCACCGCCCGGTTCAGCGTCGCCACCGGGTTGGGCGCCAGCCGCTCCAGCACCTCGTAGAGAGCGAGGATCTGCGGCCAGTCGGTCTCCTCGGTGTTCGGCGCCTCGGCGTGCACGGCGGCGATGGCGGCCTGCACCTGGTACGGGCCCGGCGGCGAGCTGGCGAGGCTCCGCGCGACCAGCGCGCAGCCCTCGGC
>NZ_SISL01000168.1:0-11891 GCF_004307965.1 Verrucosispora sp. SN26_14.1
CCGTCGGGGCAGGGGTGCCAGCCGGCTGCGCGCCAACCTGCGCCGGGTGGTCGGTCCGGAGCTGCCCGACCAGGAGCTGGACGAGCTGGTCCGGGCGGGCCTGCGGTCGTACTCCCGCTACTGGATGGAGGTGTTCCGGCTGCCGTCGCTGAGCCGGGAGCAGGTGCTCGCCGGTTTCCGGCTGGACGGCACCGAGATGCTCGCCGCCGACGTGGCGGCCGGGCGGGGCGCGGTGGTCGCGCTGCCGCACGCCGGTAACTGGGACCTGGCCGGTGCCTGGGTGGCGGCCAACGGGTGGCCGCTCTCCACCGTCGCCGAGCGGCTCAAGCCGGAGGGGGTCTTCGAGCGGTTCGTGGCATTCCGGGAGGGCCTGGGCATGGAGATCCTGCCCACCACCGGGGGAGACCGTCAGCCCATCGACGTGCTGACCGACCGGCTCCAGGCCGGTGCGGTGGTGCCGCTGCTGGCCGACCGCGACCTCTCCGCCCGGGGCGTGGAGGTGGACTTCTTCGGCGGCCGGAGTCGGATGCCGGCCGGTCCGGCGCTGCTGGCGCTGCGCACCGGTGCCCCGCTGTACGTGGCGTCGCTGTGGTACGAAGCGGATACGGCGTGCGCCTCGATCGAGGGGCCGCTGCCGCTGCCGGGGCCGGCGGAGGGCTCACTGGACGAGCGGGTCCGTACGCTGACCCAGCGGATCGCCGACGGTCTCGCGTCGGGCATCGCCCGGCATCCGCAAGACTGGCACATGTTGCAGCGGATGTGGCTGGACTGAGGGGACGGGACGCAATGCGGATCGGCATCGTCTCCCCGTACTCCTTCGACGTGCCGGGCGGGGTGCAGAACCACGTCATGGATCTCGCCGAGGCGCTGATCGGGCTCGGCCACGAGGTGAGCGTGCTGGCTCCGGCGGACGAGGACTCGCCGCTGCCGCCGTACGTGGTGCCGGCCGGCCGGTCGGTGCCGCTGCCGTACAACGGCTCGGTGGCCCGGATCGCGTTCGGCCCGGTCTCCACCGCCCGGGTGCGCCGGTGGATCACCCGGGGCGACTTCGACGTGCTGCACGTGCACGAGCCGCTGACGTTGAGCCTCTCCATGCTCGCCGTGCTCTCCGCGCGGGGGCCGGTGGTGGCCACCTTCCACACCGCGATGACCCGCTCCCGGGTGCTCTCGGTCGCCCAGGGCGTCCTGCAGATCGTGCTGGAACGCATCACCGCGCGGATCGCGGTCAGCGCGCTGGCCCGCAAGGTGCAGGTCGAGCACCTGGACGGCGGTGCGGTGGAGATCCCCAACGGGGTGGCGGTGGCCAAGTTCGCCGGGGTGGCGCCGCTGCCGGGCTGGCCGGGCGAGTACGCGCCGGGCGACGGCGGGACGCTGGGCTTCCTGGGCCGGTTCACCGAGCCCCGCAAGGGGTTCCCGATCCTGCGCGACGCGTTCGTGGAGTTGGCCCGGCAACGCCCCGGGTTGCGCCTGTTGGTCGCCGGACCGGGGGACCGGGACGACCTGTTCGACCAGTTTCCACCCGATCTTCGGGATCGGGTGACCTTCCTCGGGCTGGTCTCCGAGGAGGAGAAGGCCCGGATGCTGCGTAGTGTGCACCTGTACGTGGCGCCGAACACCGGCGGCGAGTCCTTCGGCATGATCCTCACCGAGGCGCTGGCCGCCGGCACCACGGTCGTCGCCAGCGATCTGGACGCCTTCCGCCGGGTGCTCGACGGCGGGCGGGCCGGGCGGCTGTTCCCCACCGGTGACGCGGTGACGTTGCGCGGGCGCCTGGCCGAGCTGCTGGACGATCCCGCCCAGCGGGCCGAGCTGACCGCCTGCGGGCACCAGGTGGTGGCGAATTTCGACTGGCCCGTGGTTGCCCGGCGCGTTCTGGAGGTATACGCAGCGGCGATCGAGGCGACCGACGGGCGGGTGATCGACCAGGAGTGGGTGGGGCCGGACTGACCGGGAGGAACGGGAGCAGCACTACGATGCCGGGCATGTGGTGGGTGGTGGGCGCGACGGTGGTCGTCGCCCTGGTGGCGGCGTACCTGATCTGGACCGCCGGCCGGGTCGAGCGGCTCCAGTCCCGTGCGCAGCTCGCCGCGCGGGCCCTGGACGCCCATCTGCTGCGCCGGGCCGCTGCGGCGGCCGTGCTGGCGGAGCGGCGGTACGGCGTCGAGCTGTACGCGGCGGCGCGGATCGCGCTCGACGCCGGCCCGGACGAGCGGGAGGCGGCCGAGAACGACCTGACCCGGCAGTTGCGTGCGGTCGAACTCGATCCCGCCGACCCGGACTGCGACGCGGTGATCGCGGCCAGCCGGCGACTCGCGTTGGCCCGGCAGGTACACACCGACCTGGTCCGGGACGCCCGTTCGGCGCGCGGACGGCCGCTGGTGCGGCTGTTACGGATGGGGCGGCGCCACACCTGGCCGCGCTACTTCGACATCGACGACCCGACGCTGACCGTGCCCGCCGTCGACGTGCGTACCCGCTGATCTGCTCTCTGCGCCGGTCTCCCGGCAGGCGGGTGACCGGGGCCACAGAGCAGGCCACCACGCCTGGAATTGGCTGTCGGAGGGGCGTCGCGCCGCGCGTAGCATCTGCGCTGCCCCCGCCCCGAGCCGCCTGAGGAGCCTGTCCCAGATGACTTCCCCGACCAGCAGTGCCACCCCGGTCGTCGGCACCGGCCGCGTCAAGCGCGGCATGGCCGAGATGCTCAAGGGTGGCGTGATCATGGACGTGGTCACCCCCGAGCAGGCCAAGATCGCCGAGGACGCCGGAGCGGTCGCGGTGATGGCGCTGGAGCGGGTCCCCGCCGACATCCGCGCCCAGGGCGGGGTCTCCCGGATGAGCGACCCCGACATGATCGACGGCATCATCCAGGCGGTCTCCATCCCGGTGATGGCCAAGGCCCGGATCGGGCACTTCGTGGAGGCGCAGATCCTCCAGGCGCTCGGCGTGGACTACGTCGACGAGTCCGAGGTGCTGACCCCGGCCGACTACGCCAACCACATCGACAAGTGGGCGTTCACCGTCCCGTTCGTCTGCGGGGCGACCAACCTGGGCGAGGCGCTGCGCCGGATCACCGAGGGCGCGGCCATGATCCGCTCCAAGGGCGAGGCCGGCACCGGTGACGTCTCCAACGCCACCACCCACATGCGCAAGATCCGCCAGGAGATCCGGCGGCTCTCCACCCTGCCGACCGACGAGCTGTTCGTCGCGGCGAAGGAGTTGCAGGCGCCGTACGAGCTGGTCAAGGAGGTCGCCGAGAGCGGCAAGCTGCCGGTGGTGCTGTTCACCGCCGGTGGCATCGCCACCCCCGCCGACGCGGCGATGATGATGCAGCTCGGTGCCGAGGGCGTCTTCGTCGGCTCCGGCATCTTCAAGGCCGGCAACCCGGCGCAGCGGGCCGCCGCGATCGTCAAGGCGACGACGTTCCACGACGACCCGGACGTGCTGGCCAAGGTCTCCCGGGGGCTCGGTGAGGCGATGGTCGGCATCAACGTCGACGACATCCCGGTCCCGCACCGCCTCGCCGACCGCGGCTGGTGACGTGAAAGGAAGGGCCCCCTGCTAACGCCTCGTGCATAGCAGGGGACCCCTGCTAACACCTCGGAAGGAACGCCTGTGACGGCACCCGTGATCGGTGTGCTCGCCCTGCAGGGCGACGTCCGCGAGCACGTCGCCGCCCTGACCGGGGCGGGCGCGCAGGCCCGACCGGTACGCCGGCCGGCGGAGCTGGACGCGGTCGACGGCCTGGTCATCCCCGGCGGGGAGTCCACCACGATCAGCAAGCTGGTGGACATCTTCGAGTTGCGCGAGCCGATCGCCAAGCGCATCGCCGCCGGCCTGCCGGTCTACGGCTCCTGCGCCGGCATGATCATGCTGGCCACCGAGGTCCTCGACGGCCGCCCGGACCAGCGGGGCTTCGACGGCATCTCGATGACCGTCCGGCGCAACGCGTTCGGCCGCCAGGTCGACTCGTTCGAGGCACCGGTGGAGATCGCCGGGGTCGAGGGCGGCCCGCTGCATGCCGTCTTCATCCGTGCCCCGTGGGTCGAGCGGGTCGGCGACGACGTCGAGGTGCTCGGCACGGTCACCGCCGGCCCGGCCGCCGGGCGGATCGTGGCCGTACGCCAGGACAACCTGCTCGCCACCTCGTTCCACCCGGAACTCACCGGCGACGCGCGGCTGCACGCCTACTTCGTGGACCTGGTCCGCACGGCGGGCTGACCGCGCCACGGGGGCGCGCTCGCGCGGTCGGATCGCGCAGACCAGCTCGCGCGGGCGGTTCGACCACGCACGCGGGGGTCGCCTTCGCGCGGAGCGCGCGCGACCTCCACCACGGGTGTGGCCACGCTCGCGCGGCGGGTCGACCACCTCCCGGGCGTACGCCTCACCCGGGCGGTGGTGGGGTGCCGTGTCGGGGGTTGGCGCGGGCCCAGCCGCGCAGCACCGGGTCGGTGAGGTGGTTGAAGCGTTCCATCTTCGTGGGCCATTCGTTCTTGAACGCGATGACCTGCTCGTCCGGGGCGAGTTGCAGCAGTTCACCGACGCTGCACCCGATCCGCAGCGACAGGGCGGTGGCGGCACCGAAGTTCGCCGGGCTGAACACCTGGAGCACGCCCGAGTTGTTGATCATGGTCTCGGCGGCGACGCCGTAGAGGTTGGACAACTGCGCGAGGTCCTGCCAGAAGGTCCAGGTGCGCAGCCCGTACCCGCGCAGCAGCGTGATCGCCTCCTGGAGCAGCGAGAACCGGCCGAGCTGAGCCGCCTCGTCGATGAGGAACAGCAGCCGGGACTGGTTGATCGACCGGCTGTTCATCACGTAGTACAGCAGGCATCCCACCCAGGCCCGCAGCAGGCGTTGGTGGGTCCGCAGCTTGTGCGGCGGGATGACCACGTAGATGGAGATCCGGCGCTCGGGGTCGGTCAGGTCGCTCAGGGCGAAGCTCGTCCGGGCGGTGGCGTCCACGGTGCGTCGGGAGCTGAAGGCGGCCAGCTGCTGGGCGGCGGTCACCACGATCCCGCTGAAGGTCTTCTCCGCGTCCGCGATGCTGAGCAGCATCTCGAACTCCTGCCGGGTGCCCGGCGGCATTGACGTCGACCGCGTGTCGAGCGCCACCGCGAGCCGGTAGCGCAGCTCCGACTCGAAGAGCTGGGTACGCAGCTCCTGCAGGGTGTCGGGCCGGTCCGGCTGGCCGGTCATCAGGTCGGTGGCGAGCGCGGCGATCAGTAGTTGCGCCATCTCGTCCCAGAACGGGTCGGACAGCGACGGGATGCCGCCCATCAGGATGTCGGAGAGCAACCGGCCGAAGTCCTCGGGCTCCTCGGCGGCGGCGTCGTCGCGTCGCAGCGCGCCGAACACGTCGAACGGGTTCAGCGAACCCCGCTCGTCGCTGCCGCTGTGGCTGGCACCGAACGGGTCGAGCAGCACGATCTCGTTGCCCAGCACGGTCCGGCGGTGCTCGTGCGTGACGTCGTAGTTCTCGCCCTTCGGGTCGATGACCACCACCGAACCCTCGTAGGTGAGCAGGTTCGGGATGATCACGTCCCGACCCTTGCCGGCTCCGGTGGGCGCGATCGTCATCAGGTGGCTGTCGTCGTCCGAGGCGACCACCGGGCCCAGTTCGGCGTCGTCGACGATGTGTTCCTCGCCGAGGCCGAGGCGGGCGCGTACGCCGGTGTCGCTGGGTCGCCGTTGGGCGAACTGGCTCTTGGACAGCGGCTCGGGTTCCAGGTGACGCACGACTGCCCGGCCGAGAATGAGCTTGGACATCCGCGACTGCCTCTCTAGGGGTTCCGGCTGATGCGGGCCGGACGGACTCCGGCCATGGCGCCGCTGCCGGTGCCGGAGACGACCGTCAACGGCAGCGGCTGCTGGTAGTGGTTGCCCAGCACGTCGAAGTACTCGATCTCGACGAGCACCAGACTCGGCTGCGCGATCTGCGGTGGGTCGACGAACCTGAGCCGCTGCTCGACGTCCGTGGTGGGCATGACGACGTCCGCCTTCGGGGCGCTCAGGGCCTCGAACGCCAGGCTGGTGCGGTCGATCCGGATGCCGGCGATCTGGATGCCGAGGATCGGCCCGGCACCGACGTTGCGGAGCCGGACGGAGAGCACCACCAGGGTCTGCCCGCGCCAGGTCAGCCGGGAGTCCTGGATCATCGGGACGGGGATGATCGAGGCACGTAGCTGTTCGGCGGCGACCCGCACCTCCCGGTCCGAGGAGCGGTTGTTCTGCCAGGACAGGAAGAGTGCGGCGATGCTGCAGACGAAGGTGGCCACCAGCCCCGCGAACTGGATGACGTTGAGCGTCTCCTGCGTCACGGCATGGTCCCGACGGCGCAGGAGAACTCGCAGTCCTTGAAGAAGTCGGCGAGGAAGCCCTTGACGACGCGGTCCCGGAAGAAGTCGCGGTACGGGACCGTGTACTGCTCCAGCAGGAACTCGGGCCGTGGGGCGATGCGCGACTCCAGAGCCGGGTCACCGTCGCCGACGGTCTCGGAGATGCAGTAGAAGTCCAGCCAGATGCCGCGGTAGCCCTGGTTCGAGGGGGCCTGGATGTCGTAGATCTCGCGGACGTGCACGTCGGGGGCGACCTCCCGGAAGTTGGAGATCTCCACGTCGAGCCGGCCGGTGCGCAGCGGCCCGGCCGCACCACCGCTGGGTACGGAGAGGAATCGGCCGTCCTCGCCGGGGCGGTGCGACAGCAGGTTGCCGATCAGTTGGTGGCTGCTGACCGGACGGGGTGCGCGTACCGGAATGAAATCGTAGGTGAGCAGGGAGAAGAGGTAACTGGTCCGGATCGGTTGCAGGTCGAAATCGGAATGGAGGATGTCGGACAGGTCGATGGCGATTCGCGACACCAGCCCCTGGATGTAGGGCATGAACACCCGGTACCAATTGTGGAAGAGGCGCAGCGACGATCCGGGCCGTTCGAGGATGATGCGCAGGTCGCGCCGGATCGCCATCCGGAAGCCGAATGACGAGTCGTCGTAGACGATCCCGATGTTGCCGTCGGACCAGTCCAGCCGCAGGTGCTGCACCGAGTACAGTTCGGCGGCCTCCAGCACCTCGGCGACACTGCGGTACAGCCGGGCACCCACGGCGCGTTTGTGCTCGGGCGGAAGGTCGAGATCCTGCGCGTACGGCAGTTCCACCATGAGCGAGAACTTGTTGAGCGCGCTGACGCCGCCCTTGCCGATCATCGGCAGATCGCGGCCGAATTCCTCGAATTCCTCCAGCACGTATCGCCTCCCGGGGTCGGTGTGCTGCTCACGACAGCGACAGTGTGTGGCACCCGGGCCAGTCGGAAGAAGCGTGCCCGGGGGCCGGAAGAATGCCCGTTTGGCGGATCCTCGGCAATTGCCGGATGTGCCGGGGAGGATCGTCGGGCGGTTTTAGGGGAATTGCGATGCGCGCCGTCGGCGACCTCTGCGTCATCTGTCGGGAAGCCGCCAAGAAGGCGACTCCGTCGACCCGACGGCACCGGGACGGATCGCGCCCGCCGCCGCGCGCGCCGAGGCGCTCACCGCGCTCTCACCGAGATCGAGGCGGCGGTCGTCGAGCGCCGCACCGACCGGACCAGGCCGAGCAGGCGGTGCTCGGCGACGCGGCGGGTGTGCGATCCAGTGGCTTTTGTCTGATCTGTGAAGCTCGGGAGAGATCGGGCCGGCGGCCGACGTGCGGCGGGTGACGACCACCTGCCGCACGTCGGTAGGATTGTCGAGATTCGGCAGGGCCATCTGGCCGCCAGGCTTCCACCAGAGCTGACCGGCACCACCGCGTGCGCGGGTGCGGAGCAGGGCGTGCGCGGTGCGGTCGATGCAGACGGCGGGTAGCAACGGAGGTAACAGATGTCCGGCCACTCAAAGTGGGCGACGACCAAGCACAAGAAAGCGGTCATCGACGCCAAGCGCGGCAAGATGTTCGCCAAGCTGATCAAGAACGTCGAGGTCGCGGCGCGGACCGGCGGCGGTGACCCGGCCGGCAACCCGACCCTCTTCGACGCGATCCAGAAGGCCAAGAAGAGCTCGGTCCCGAACGACAACATCGACCGGGCGGTCAAGCGCGGCTCCGGCCTGGAGGCCGGCGGCGCCGACTACCAGACGATCATGTATGAGGGGTACGGCCCGAACGGCGTCGCGCTGCTCATCGAGTGCCTGACCGACAACCGCAACCGCGCCGCCACCGAGGTGCGCACCGCGCTGACCCGCAACGGCGGCTCGTTCGCCGACGCCGGCTCGGTGTCGTACATGTTCTCCCGCAAGGGCGTGGTGATCGTGCCGAAGGCGGGCACCACCGAGGACGACGTGATGCTGGCAGTCCTCGACGCGGGCGCCGAGGAGGTCAACGACCTGGGTGAGGCGTTCGAGGTGGTCTCCGAGCCGGGTGACCTGATCGCCGTGCGCACCGCACTCCAGGACGCCGGCATCGAGTACGAGTCGGCCGAGTCCTCGCTCATCCCCAGCGTCACCGTGCCGCTGGACGAGGAGGGCGCCCGCAAGATCTTCAAGCTGATCGACGTCCTGGAGGACAGCGACGACGTGCAGAACGTCTTCGCGAACTTCGACGTCTCGGACGAGGTGATGGAGGCGGTCGGCTGATCCGCCGCACCGCCGACGCATCCGTGGACGGCCCGGCACCCGGTCATCGGGTGCCGGGCCGTCCGCTGTCCGTCAGGCCACCGGCCGCAGCGGGATCAGGCCTGGGGCTGAGCTTCCGCTGCGCTTGCCCTCGGGGCTGAGTCTCCGCCGCCCGTGCCGATCCGCTCGTCCGGCGTCGCCATCTCGGAGATCTTGGAGAGTTGCCGTTTCGCCGCCAGGACGGTAACTGTCCAAGATCTACGGGTGGCGGTCGGCGAACAGGCCGGTGGGTGGGGGGAAGCTGCCCTCCTTGGCGTGCGAGTAGTCGCGGGACTCGGCGACCAGACCGTCGGCGTCGAAACGGACCACCGTGCAGCCGGAGAGGGTGACCGGCTGGTCGTACGGGTAGGTGATCGCCCAGTATTCGACGGTCGCGGTGTCGCCGTCGACTCGGGGAACGCCGAACCAGACCTCGGCCGGTCGGGCCTCCTCGCCGAAGCACTCCTCGACGTAGGCGCGCAGCCCGACGCGGCCCCGGCACGGGCGGAACATCGACGCCCAGTGGTCGCCCTGCTCGGCCTGCAACTCGACGATGCGTTCCCCGTCCTGGGCGGGCCAGCCCGTGGCCCAGGCGTCGGCCCATCGTTGGGCCGCGTCGCGTACGTCCATGATCGTGCTCCTCGGGTCGGCGGGTGCTGGACTTCTACCAGCCACGGGTGACATTCCGGCCGGCTCAGGTGGCTGTCGCCGGGGCGGTGGCTGCCGCCCGAGCTCCGGCGCTTGCCCGGCCTGTGGCTGGCGCCAGGACTGTGGTGCTCGCCGGGACTGTGGTGCTCGCCGGGACTGTGGGGTCGCCCAGGCCAGGAAGCGGTTGTACAACTCGCCGGGTGTCGGCAGCGGGCCCTCGGTGAGCCGCAGCAGGTCGCCGGTGGCGTCGAACAACTGGCCGCCGAGATAGACAGCGAGACCGACCCGGTCGAGGTCGTACTCGACCCGCAGCAGCATCCGGGCCGCCGGACACGGCCAGTCACGTGAGCAGGCTCGACACGTCCAGTGGGGCCGGTCGGGCAGGTGCTGGTACACGGGATGCAGCCGACCCAGCGGCTCACGCCGAGCAGGCGGCGGGTGGGGCGTGCGCATATCTCCATGCTGTCGCTAGCTATTGCCTGTGTCAATAGGCTCCGTAGTTGTCGGTGTCGAGAGTGATCGTCGCTGTCATTGTCAACCTATGGAGCTGGTCGGCGTGTCGGAGATCCGCGAGATGTTGGGGAACGTCTCCCGGCAGCGCGCGTCGGTCATCGCCAACCAGCGCAACTTCCCGGAGCCGCTTGCCGTGCTCGCCATGGGCAAGGTGTGGCGGAAGTCGGATGTGCAGGCGTGGATCAGGGAGCATCGGCCGGAGCTGGCGGGGGACTGACCAGCACACACGCTGGAGGAGCGGTGACGGAGACGGGGCGCTTCCATCCCGGTGACGTGGTCGTCCGCCGGGAGATCCTGCGCTTCGAGGTGCCGCGAACGGCGTCACGGCCTGCTCGATCCGGGATCGAGTGGTCTCGGGGTGCCGGGGAAGGCACTCGATCCCCGATCGAGCGTGATCAAGGCCGTTACCAAGAGCGTGATCACGGCCGTGACCAAGAGCGTGGTCAAGAGCAGGGCCGTGAGGTCTGGTTCGCCGTGCCGACGATCTGCGTCGAGGACTCCGCCGACCTGCTGGCGCTCTATCTGCCGACGGGTGCCGAGTTCGGGTTTCCCGACGAGGGCACCTTCCCGTGCGGACGGCACCCGTGGCAGGCGGCCGGGCACACCGCCTGGACCGGACACGGCAAGCTGATGCTCCAGCGCCCCGGTGAGGCGCACTCGGTCGACGTGTTCTGGTCCGGCCCGCAGCGCGACTTCGCCGGGTGGTACTTCAACCTCCAGGACCCGTTCCGGCGTACCCCCATCGGGGTCGACACGCTCGACCACGAGCTGGACCTGTGGTGGGCGGCGGACGCCGACCGGTACGTCTTCAAGGATGTGGAGATCTTCGCCCAGCGGCTGCTGGAGGGGCGCTACCCGGGGATGGGGGAGGCGATCCGCGCCGAAGGCGACCGGATCGCGGCCCTTCTCGATGCCGGTGAGCGCTGGTGGGACGAGTCCTGGGCGGCCTGGCGGCCCGACCCGGCCTGGCCGACGCCGCGCCTGCCCGCCGGTTGGTCCACCGTCCCCTGGTGACCTCGGCGGCGAGTGGTCCCGGCGGCACCGAATTGCCTCGACAGCCCGGCCGGGGTCCTGCGAGGGTGCCCGGATGACGGATCTCGGTCTGCACGAGCTGCGGTTGATGCAGGGGTTGGCCCAGCAGGTGATGGCCCGGCGGCCGGAGCTGGTCAACGGCGAGGCGACCGTCGGTGAGCTGGCCTGGGGCTGGGCCAAGGACCACGACGCCCTGCACCGGTACTGGCGGCACCGGCTGTGGTTCGTCGACGACCGGCTGGCCGCGTGGGGGTGGGCGTACCTGCCGCACCGGGTGGCGCGCAGCGACGGGACGTTCCGCGAGGTCACCCGGGCCAACCTGATCTGGCAGGCGCATCCGGACCGGCCCGAGCTGCTGGCCGAGGTCCTCGACTGGTACGACGAGGTGGCCGGCGACGTCGACCGCGCGCTGACCGTGCAGGTCGGGGACGCGGCGTCGCGGGCCGCCGTGGCCGCCCACGGGTACGTGTTCGACGCCGAGACCGGCTCCGACACCGGCTCCTGGGTGCAGTTCAACGCGCGGGAGCTGGTCGACGTGCCGGAGCCGGTGCTGCCGGAGGGTTTCCGGCTGCGTACCGCCGAGCACCTGTCGACGGTGGCCCTGGCCCGGGCGCACCGGGACGCCTGGCCCCGGTCCAGTTTCACCGACACCGCCTGCGCGCGGGTGCAGCGGACCTGGCCCTACCGTGCCGACCTGCACGTGGTGGTCGAGGCGCCGGAGGGCACGCTCGCCGCGACCGCGATCGTCTGGCTCGACGAGGCCACGCGGACCGCCGAGTTCGAACCCGTCGGCACCCACCGGGACTTCCGGCGGCGGGGGTTGGGCACCGCCTTGCAGCTCTACGGCATGCAGCTCGCCCGGTCGGCCGGGGCACGCCGCATGCTGGTCGCCTGCCTCGGCGCTCCGGGCCACCCGGCCGCCCGGGGCCTGTACCTCGGTGTCGGCTTCCGCGAGTTCACCCGCGACCTGCCGCACCTCAAGCTCGCCCGAGGGCGTTGACGGCACGACCTGCCGTAACTCGCCCTCGCCTGAGCGCGCTGACAGCGACGCGCTGACGGCGACGCGCCGACGACCCCGTGCGGGGC
>NZ_SISL01000169.1:0-11774 GCF_004307965.1 Verrucosispora sp. SN26_14.1
CGCCGCCGACGACGAGGTGTGACCGCCGGGGCGGCGCGCCCTGCGGGTGGCCTCACCGCAGCCAGCGTACGTGGGCTCCGACGAGGCGGATCACCTGTCGCCAGGCAGTGTTGACGGGGCCGGACGGGAACGAGCCGAGCTGGCGACGTGCCTTCCACCCGGTGAGCGGCCGGTCCGCCACGCGCATCAGATCGTCGAGCCTGTCCAGCGGCGATCCCACCCGCAACAGTGTGCGTACGTCGTCCCACTCGAACGCCTCCGCCACCTCCATCACGAGGTCGCGATGGGTGATGAACAGACGCGGCACCCATTGCGCGATCGGGAACCTCAGGTTGTAGACGATCAGGTCGAAGTCGTACGACTGCTCCTCGTCATCGTCGCGCATACCCGTTCTGAGCACCCAGTTCATGAAATCGTCCCAACCGGGTGCGGTGGCCAATTCGTGGGCTCCGGGCTCGGTCAGATACCGGTGCAACGATTCCTGTGACCGGAACAGCAGCAGGTGACCGTCGGCACCGGGGAAGACGGCCTGCTCTTTCTGTTCGTCGGCGTACGCCCGGAGTGTGTATCCTTCCTCGCCATTCGGCAGGGACACGGTGATCGGGCGGATGACGAGTGATTCCGGTAGCTCCACCGGGTCGTACGACGGGTGGGTCCACCGGGCCGAGGGATGCTGGCGTTCGCGGGCCTCCCGCTCGCGTTCCTGCCGTTCCTTTTCCCGCGTCTCGCGTTCGCGGGCCTCTCGTTCCTCGGCCGCGCGCTGCCGCGCCTCCCGTTCCGCGGTGGCACGCCGGCGGGCATCGCGTTCCTGCGCCTGGCGTTCGTAGGCATCGCGCTCCCGTTTGCGCCGCTCCTGTTCCTGCTCGAAGGTCTCGCGCTCAGCGGTCCGACTCTGTTCACCACCGGCCCAGCTCTGTCCACCACCGCCGGTCCGGTGTTCGCTCGTGTCGCGGCCGTGGCTGTCGAGGAGCAGTTTGTACGCCGCGTTGATCTGCTGCATCTGCCGGGTCGCCTCGGCCCGCACATTCTCCGGACTCGACTGGTGCCGGTCCGGATGCCAGACCTGCACGAGAATGCGATATCGCTCCCGAATCTGCGTCGGCGTCGAATCCTTGGTGACGCCGAGGAGGAGGTACGGATCCTGGCCGTCAGGAAGCATGTATTCGCCGGTTCTCACGAGTGCGGGGCATTGGCTGCGGCGATGGTAACAGTGTCCGTCGATCCGCGCGGCCGCAGCTCACTCGACGAGCGTGGCACCGTAGCTGTTCGACACGCCGCGCCGACTCCTGCTGCACTGCCACAATCGCAGGCCGACGTCGACCCCCCCGCAGCAAGTCAACGGGTCAGGGCGACAGGGGTGTCGGCGCATCGTCCTGCGAGGAGCGGACAGGCACGGTGGGTCGTTCGGCGGTGGCCGGCACCGATCCGGTACGAGGTGAGCAGTCCCTGCTCCTCGTAGTAGCGCAGGAGCCGGGGGCTGACGCCGGTGAGGCGCGACAGTTCGCCGATCTTCATCCCGATGTGATCTGCCCCATCCGCACTGGAAACTGACACTGATGTCAGATCGTACGCTGCCGATATGACGTACTTCGTTGTGCAGCGCGACGGCCGGACGGCGACCGCTGAGGACCTGGCACCGCTGGCCTTCGCGGGCCACGCGCACTTCACCGCCATGCAGGTACGCGGGGGCCGGGTGCGGGGCCTCGACCTGCACCTGGAGCGGCTGCGGTCCGCCTCGACCCGGATGTTCGGTCGGGTGGTGCCCGACGAGCGGGTCCGTGCCCACCTGCGGGCGGCGCTGGAGCAGAGCCCGGACGACGTCTCGTTGCTGGCCACCGTGTACTCGTCGGCGGGCGAGTTCACCCTGCCCGGTCCGGACGACGAACTGTCGGTGCTGGTGCGGACGGGGCCGGCGGCATCCGGGCCGCAGGGGCCGCTGACGCTGGCGACGGTCGGGTACGACCGGGTGCTTCCGGAGGTGAAACACGTCGGCGAGGTGGCCAAGACGCATCTTCTCCGTCAGGCCGTAGGGCGAGGTGCCGACGACGCCGCGTTCGTCGACCGGCGGGGACGGTTGAGTGAGGCGACGATCTGGAACCTGGCCTTCTGGGACGGTACGTCGGTGGTGTGGCCCGACGCGGAGATGCTGGGCGGGACCACGATGGGCATCGTCCGCCGCCAGGTGGACCGACTCGGCGTCCCGCAGCGCGTCCAGGAGGTCACCGTCGCCGACCTGCCGAGCATGGCGGGGTGCGTGGTGATGAACTCGTGGACGCCGGGCGTGGCGGTACACCGGATCGACGCGGTGCCGCTGCCCGACGCACCCTCCTTCCTGTCCCTGCTGCACCGGGCCTACCGGGCCGAACCGCTCACCTCGCCGTGAGGCAGGGGATCCGGGGCGGGGAGTCGAGGTCGGACTGCGCGACCCCGGTCACGGGTCGGTGAGCAGGAGCCAGTCGTCGTCCAGGGGCGCGACGGTGGTGCCGTCGGGCCAGACGTGGGCGGCGGACGCCGTCGCGCGGGCCCGGTCGACCCGGGGGCGGTGGGCCAGCGTGGCGGACTCGAAGCTGACCGGGCCACCGAAGCGGGCGCGACCGAAGTTCGCCGTGCCGGGGAAGCGGGCACCGGTGAACCAGGCGTCGGTGGCGAACTCGGTCCAGCGGAACAGGGCCAGGTCGGCGAAGAGGGTGTCGCGGAAGTCGGCGTGGCCGCCGAAGACGGTGTGCTCCATGGAGAGTCCGCCGAGGAACGACGCCCGGCCGAAGTCGGCACCGCCGCCGAACGTGGTGTGGTCGAAGGTCACCGAGCGGCGGAACGTGGCGCCGCGCCAGGAGGTCTCGCCGAGCACGGCGCGCCGGGCGGAGAGCCGCCCGCCGAACTCGGCGCCGTCGGCGTGCAGCCCGCCGGTGATCCGCGCACCGTCCAGGACGACCACCGCGTCGCCGGTGACCGCGTCCAGCACCAGCTCGTCGAAGGTGGCCGCCAGCACCAGCCGGCCACCGAGGCGGGCACCGCCGAACCGGGTGACGCCGGTGCAGGTCGCGCCGGTCAGGTCCGCGTCGTCGAGGGTGCACCCGGAGGCGTCGAGGTCGTGCAGGCGGGCGCCGGTCAGGTCCAGCCGCATACCGGGCCAGAACGCGTCGCCGTCCGCGCGCAGGTGCGCGGTCACCACCCGCTGCGCGGTACGCCGTACCTCCGACTCGCGCGCGTCGTCGTCCGGCGGCATCCGCAGGTACGCGCAGAGCACCGCCACGATGGTCGTGCGCTGTGCCGGGTTGTCCTGACCGAGGCGTTCCAGGGCGTGCAGTCCGCCGAGGCGTACCGCGGCGTTGTCGTTGCCGAGCAGTTCGACGGCCCGGGTGTACAGCTCGGTGAGTCGGCGCTCGGCGGCGTCGTACGCGGCGGCCTCGGCCTGCCGTTCCTGGTGCCGCTGCCCGGCCTCGGCGGCCGCCTCGACGTGCGCCTGCACCCGGTCGCGGTGTTCCTGGTCCCGTGCGGCGACGGTCTCCTGGTGTCGCTGCGCCCGCTCGTTGATCCACTGTCGGCGGGCGGCGAGCAGCAGGGCGAGCCCGCCGCCGGTGCCGGCAACCACCGTCAGGCCGGTGCGGATCGCGTCGATACGCAGGCCGGCCCGGGTGTCCGGTGCGGCGGCCCGGTCGGCCTCGCCGAGCAGCCAGTCCAGCACCCACCAGCCGAGCAGGGCGGCCACCAGCAGCCCGATCAGGACCAGCCACCACGGCATGACCCGGAGACGCTCTTCATCGGAGGGCGAGGTGCCGCGCACGGCTCACAGCATGCCATCGCGCCGCACCCTGCGCGGGTGCCGACCGCCTGGGGTTGCGGCGGAACCTCCGGCGCGGTACGCCATGCGTACGCAGATCCGCCGATGGCTCCGGGTGCCGACCCGGCGGCGGTCTGGAAGTCGAGGATGGAATGGAATTCCTGACCAGTCCCGAGCTGTGGATCGCGTTCGCGACCCTGCTCCTGCTGGAGATCGTGCTGGGCATCGACAACGTCGTGTTCATCTCGATCCTGTCCGGCCGGTTACCTGAGCACCAGCAGGCCCGCGCCCGGATGATCGGTATCTCGCTCGCCCTGATCACCCGTCTGATCCTGTTGGCCTCGTTGTCCTGGATCATCGGCCTGACCGCTCCGCTGTTCACCGTGCTCGGTCAGGAGATCTCCGGGCGGGACCTGATCCTGCTGCTCGGCGGGTTGTTCCTGGTCGGCAAGGCGACGTACGAGATCCACGAGCACCTGGAGGGATCCGACCACGCCAAGTCGGGCAAGAAGGCCGCCTCGTTCAGTGTGGTCATCGCGCAGATCCTGGTGCTGGACGTGGTCTTCTCGCTCGACTCGGTGATCACCGCGGTCGGCATGGTCGACGAACTCGCCATCATGGTGGCCGCCGTGGTGATCGCCATGATCATCATGTTGGTCTCGGTCAATGCGGTGAGCAGTTTCGTCAACCAGCATCCGACGGTCAAGATGCTCGCCCTGTCGTTCCTGCTGATCATCGGTGCGAGCCTGATCGCCGAGGGCCTCGACCAGCACATCCCGAAGGGCTACGTGTACGGCCCGATCGCCTTCTCGATCTTCGTGGAGTTCCTCAACCTGCGGGTCCGGTCGCGTCAGCGACGCCGACAGGAGAACCAGCCGGTGCAACTGCACCCGACGTACGTCAAGAACGGTCCGGCCCGACCCGAGCCCGAGCCGGAGAAGGCTCCGGCCGGCTGACGCCCGTACCACCCTGGACGCCGCACGCACCCGGCCGGTGCGTGCGGCGTCCGCCGTCCGGCGGTGCGCTCCGCTCTCCGCGGTGTTCGTGGGGTGGCGGCGAAGAGATCGCTACCCGCGCGTAACTTTTCATTGACGTTTCCGGATTGTGGCCCGCATCATCGAGGCACGGTCGATCGGACACCCCCACCGCCTCCACCCGGCAACCCCGGGATCCCCCTTGGGAGGTGCAGCGATGCTGCTCCGAAAGGCTGTCCCCGTCCTGGCCCTGGCCCTCGCCACCGTCCTGGCCTCCCCGGCCGCCGCCACCGCCGAGCCCGTCCCCGACACGTCAACGGCAGGTGCCGCCACCGATCGCTCGGTCCTGGCCGATACCGGTCCGGCCGGTTCTGACCCGGCCGGCTCTGGTCCGGCGGGTGCCGCCCCCGATCGCGGCGGCGCGGCGGGATCCGCCGACGGCCTGCGGGCCCTTGCCGGGGCCAACCCGGTCATCGTCGTCGGCGGGCTCAGCGGCTTCGCCGCCGTCTACGAACCGCTCGCCGCGCGGCTGCGCGCCGACGGGTACCGCGTCTGGATCTATCCGCTGCCGAACCTCGGGCTCGGCGACATCACCACGTCCGCCGGAAGCCTGCGCAGTTTCGTCGGCCAGGTCCGCGCCAGCACCGGCGCGGCCAGGGTCGACCTGGTCGCCCACTCCGAAGGCGGCCTGGTCAGCCGCTACTACATCAAGAACCTGGGCGGCGGGGACGCCGTCGGACGCTACGTCAGCCTGGGCGCCCCGCAGTACGGCACGTACGTCGCCAACATCGTGGCCTTCCTCGGCCTGGGCAGTTGTGCGGGAGTCGTCGCCTGTCAGCAGATGACGATCGGCTCGCCGTTCCTCGCCGCGCTGAACGCCGGTGACGACACCCCCGGTGACGTCCGTTGGACCACCGTGCGTACCCGGCAGGACGAACTGGTGCGCCCAGTCGACAACGCCACGCTGGCCGACGGGGCGACGAACGTGTTGATCCAGTCCCGGTGTCCACTCCGCGTCGTCGGGCACCTCGGCCTGGTGACCGACGGCACCACGTACTCCGTGATCCGCCAAGCCCTCCGCGACCAACCCGTCAACCCCGCCTGCCTGGCCCTCTGACCCCCGCCCTCCCACCCGCCCCGCCCTCCCGCGCCGCGCCCGTCCCTTCCGCCCCGCCGATCATGGAGTTGTGGTGCAGGAGTAGTGGTGATTGCCACCCTTTGTCCCTGCCGCAACTCCATGATCGGCGCGGTGGGCCGGCGCGCGGAGGCCGTGGTGCGGTGGGTCGTGGTGCGGGGGTGGGTCAGGTGGCGGTGGCGAGGGACTCGTACTCGGCGTCGGTCAGCTCTATGGTGGCGGCGGCGACGTTCTCCTCCAGGTGGGCCACCGACGAGGTGCCGGGGATCGGCAGCATCACCGGCGAGCGGCGCAGCAGCCAGGCGAGCGCGAGCTGGGCGGGCGTCGCGCCGTGCTCGGTGGAGATGGCGTCCAGCGGTCCGCCGGGGCGGGCCAGCTCGCCGGTGGCGATCGGGAACCACGGGATGAACGCGATGTCGTTCGTCTCGCAGTAGGTCAGCACCTCCTCGGCGCTGCGGTCGGCCACGTTGTAGAGGTTCTGCACCGAGACGATCGGCGCGATCCGGCGGGCCGCCTCGACCTGCGCGACGGTCACCTCGGAGAGCCCGATGTGCTGGATCTTGCCTTCCTGGCGCAGCAGCACCAGCTCGCCGAGCTGGTCCTCCAGTGGCACCTTCGCGTCGATGCGGTGCAACTGGTAGAGCGCGATGCTCTCCAGGCCCAGGTGGCGCAGGCTCAGCTCGCACTGCTGGCGCAGATACTCCGGCCGGCCCACCGGGCGCCACACGCCCGGGCCGCTGCGGGTCAGACCGGCCTTGGTCGCGATGACCAGATCGTCGGCGTACGGGTGCAGTGCCTCCCTGATCAACAGCTCGGAGACGAACGGGCCGTACGAGTCGGCGGTGTCGATGAAGGTGACGCCCAGGTCGTACGCCCGGCGCAGCACCCGGACCGCCTCGGCCGGGTCCTTCGGGTCACCCCAGACGCCCGGTCCGGTGATCTGCATGGCCCCGTAGCCGAGCCGGTCGACGGTCAGCTCGCCGCCGATGCGGTAGGTGCCGGAGGACTTCGCGGGTCGCGGGTCGGTGTCGCTCGCCATTCGCCGTTCCCATCGTGTCGTTCGTCGGTGACCACGTCGGTCACCCTGGAGTACACCTTTCCCCTGGTGCGGCGGTTACACCGGCGCGGGCGGGTACCCGATCGTGGCCCCACCGGAGGCTGACGACCAACCGGGCGGGCCGGGCCGGCTCCGAGGCCGACCGGGGTCGGATCCGAGTCGACCGGGGGCGAATCCGTTGAGCGGCCGGTGCCGGTCACCGGTGGCGTGAGACGCTCAGGAACACCGCCGTGCATACCACCGCAGGGCGCGGGTGAGCTGCGGAAAGGAACGTGATGGCAGGAGAGCCGCGGGTCGACTTCGCGCTCGACACGTTCGAGTGCATCGTGCTGTATCCCGGTGCCGCCGGGCGGGCGTTGCCGGCGGAGACCATCCAGCGCCTCCAGGCCGAGCACGCCGAGCACATGGCGGCGTTGCAGCGCCGGGGGATCATCCTGGTGGCCGGCGCGGTGGACGGCAACGACGCCCGGGAGCCGGATCCGCCGCTCGGCTTCGGGCTGGCGCGCACCGGCTCCGTGGACGACGTACGCAGTGTGATGGAGGCCGACCCGGCCGTGCAGGCCGAGCTCTACCGGGTGGACGTGATGACCTTCCTCTGCCCGGCGGGCTCGTTGGAGTTTCCGCTGGCCAAGACGGAGAGCTGAGGCGGGGACGGGATCCGCTGGCCGATCTTCGTACCGTGATGTCGCGAGCACTCTCGGTCACCGGAGTGGAGCGCCTCGCCGCCCATTGGTGTCAGGGGCGTACCATTCCGGCGCGCGGTCGCTGTTGCCCGCCGTTGACGTCCGGTGCGGCTTTCGCCCGCCGGCTGCGCGCGTTACGGCGCGCAGCGTTGGACAATCGTTCCGCAATGCGCAAGGGGTCGGCCCGTGGTCCGACCTGGAGGAGAGACTAGCCTGATGGGCGTGACACGCCGCGCGAAGATCGTCTGCACTCTTGGCCCCGCCACCTCGTCGCCCGAGCGCATCCGTGGGCTCGTCGAGGCCGGCATGAATGTGGCGAGGCTCAACTTCAGCCACGGCAGCCACGCCGATCACGAGTCCGTCTATCGACTCGTCCGGGAGGCGGCCGAGGCGACCGGTCAGCCGGTGGCGATCCTGGCCGACCTGCAGGGACCGAAGATCCGGCTGGGCCGGTTCGCCGACGGGCCGCACGAGTGGCGTACCGGCGACTCCGTCGTGATCACCGGCGACGAGATCCTGGGCAGCAAGGAGCGCGTCTCCTGCACCTACCGCCGCCTTCCGCAGGAGGTCAAGCCCGGTGACCGGCTGCTGATCGACGACGGCCGGGTGGCCGTCGAGGTCACCGACGTGACCGGCAACGACATCCGGGTGCTGGTCACCGAGGGTGGGCCGGTCAGCAACAACAAGGGCGTCTCGCTGCCCAACGTCGCGGTCAGCGTGCCGGCCCTCTCCGAGAAGGACGCGGCCGACCTGCGGTTCGCGCTCGGTCTCGGTGTCGACCTGGTGGCGCTCTCGTTCGTCCGCTCCGCCGACGACATCAAGCTCTGCCACGCGATCATGAGTGAGGTCGGCGTGCACCGGCCCGTACTCGCGAAGGTCGAGAAGCCGGAGGCCGTCGACCACCTGGAAGCGATCGTGCTGGCCTTCGACGGGGTCATGGTCGCCCGTGGCGACCTCGGCGTGGAGCTGCCGCTCGACGAGGTCCCGCTGGTGCAGAAGCGCGCCGTGCAGCTCTGCCGCGAGAACGCCAAGCCGGTCATCGTCGCCACCCAGATGCTCGACTCGATGATCGAGAACTCGCGCCCGACCCGCGCCGAGGCCTCCGACGTGGCCAACGCCGTGCTCGACGGCGCCGACGCGGTGATGCTCTCCGGCGAGACCAGCGTCGGCAAGTACCCGGTGCTCACGGTCAGCACCATGGCCAAGATCGTCACCACCACCGAGGCCGGGTCCATCGCCGTGCCGCGACTCCAGCACGACCCGCGTACCCACGGCGGGGCGCTGACCGTCGCCGCCTCCTCCATCGCCCGGGCCATCGGGGCCAAGGCGCTGGTCGCGTTCTCGCAGACCGGTGACACCGTGCGCCGGTTGAGCCGGCTGCACTGCGACCTGCCGCTCCTGGCCTTCACCCCGGTCCCCGAGGTGCGGCAGCAGCTCGCCCTCTGCTGGGGCGTGGAGACCTTCCTGATGCCGTTCGTGCAGCACACCGACGACATGTTCCGGCAGGTCGACCAGGCGCTGCTCGGCCTCAACCGGGGCAACCCCGGCGACCTGGTGGTGGTCGTGGCGGGCAGCCCGCCCGGCAGCCCCGGCTCGACCAACACGCTGCGGGTGCACCAGCTCGGATCGCTCGTCGACGCCGCCACCGCGAGGGCGTTGCAGTGACCGACGGCGAGGGGACCATCGTCGGCCAGGCCGCCGTCGACCAGCTGCTTGAGGTGCTCGACCTGGAGTCGACCGGCACCATGTCGTTCCGGGGGATGAGCCCCCCGGTCGGCCCGCAGCGGGTCTACGGCGGCCAGGTCGCCGGCCAGGCACTGGTCGCGGCCGGGCGCACCGTCGCCCCGGACCGGGTGGTCCACTCGCTGCACGGCTACTTCGTCCGCGCTGGGGACCCGGCCGAGCCGATCGCGTACGAGGTGGAGAACATCCGCGACGGCCGGTCCTTCTCGGTACGCCGCTCGGTCGCCCTGCAACACGGCAAGCCGATCTTCTTCATGTCCGCCTCGTTCCAGCGGCACGAGGAGGGGCTCGACCACCAGACTCCGGTCCCGCCGGACGTGCCCGCCCCGGACGCCGTGCCGACGATGTCCGACCGGCTGGCCCGTTATCCCGAGCGGCTCGGCATCTGGGGGCAGATCCCGCGCCCCATCGACGTACGCTACGTCGGCGAACCCGGTTGGGTACGCCCCGGCGACCGGCCGGCCGATCCGCACCAACGGGTGTGGATGCGCATCGACGGCAAACTCCCCGACGACCCGCTGCTGCACGCCTGCGCCCTCACGTACGCCTCCGACCTGACCCTGCTCGACTCGGTGCTCTCCGTGCACGGCGAGGTGTGGGGGCCGGGCGGGGTGGTCGGTGCGAGCCTGGACCACGCCCTGTGGTTCCACCGCCCGTTCCGCGCCGACGAATGGTTCCTCTACGACTGCGGCAGCCCGTCCGCCTCCGGTGCGCGCGGGCTGGCCACCGGCCAGTTGTTCACCGTCGACGGCCGGCACATCGCCAGCGTGGTGCAGGAGGGACTGCTGCGTCGGGTGGGCGAGTGAGACCGATCGGCCCAGGGGTGATCGTCCAGGTGGATCGGGTGGCCCGCTAACCTGTCCGGCATGCGACTCTCCGCTCGGGTGGACTACGCCCTCCGCGCGGTCACCGAGCTGGCCTCGGTGACCGGGTCCGGGCGCGGTCGCCCGGTGACCGCCGACCAGATCGCCCGGGCCCAGGAGATCCCTCCGAAGTTCCTGGAGAGCATCCTGTTGCAGATGCGTCGGGGCGGCATCGTGCAGGCGCAGCGGGGACCCGAGGGTGGCTACTGGTTGGCCCGTCCGGCGGAGGAGATCTCCCTGGCCGAGGTGATCCGGGTGATCGACGGACCACTGGCCCACATCCGTGGCCAGCGCCCCGAACAACTCGGCTACCACGGCGCGGCCCGCGCCCTGCAGGACGTCTGGATCGCCCTGCGCGCCAGCGAGCGTCAGATTCTCGAACTGGTCACCGTGGCCGACGTGGCCCAGGGCACCCTGCCCGAACAGGTGACCAAACTGGTCGCCGACCCCCGCGCCTGGACCTGATCCCGTCCACCAGGGCAGCCGACGCCCCTCATCGTGGCAGCGTGGGTGGTCCCGGCCCGGCGTGTCGTGCAGGTGCACTGCCACGATCGCGCGGGGCGCCGTGTCCGGGTGTCGTCCCACTGACCGATCAGGGGGTTGACCGGAGGGCACTGCGTACCGCATTCTCGACCAAGTTGATAGGAGATGCCGAAAAGTAGGGGGCGTCCGTGCGCAAGTTGCTCGTCATCGCACTGGTCGGGCTGGCCGCACAGCTGGTCGACGGTGCGCTCGGCATGGCCTACGGACTGACGTCCACGACCCTGCTGCTGGTGGTCGGCATCGCGCCGGCTGCGGCGTCCGCCTCGGTGCACCTGGCCGAGATCGGCACCACGCTCGCCTCCGGGGCGGCGCACTGGCGGTTCGGCAACGTCGACTGGCGGGTGGTGCGCCGCATCGCCCTGCCGGGCGCGATCGGCGCGTTCGCCGGGGCCACCTTCCTCAGTTGGCTCTCCACCGAGTCGGCCGCCCCCTGGATGGCCGCCATCCTGTTCACCCTCGGCGCGTACCTGCTCGTCCGGTTCTCCCGGCCGCTGCGCCGCAACCCGGCCGCGGGCCAGCTGCGCGGCCGTTTCCTCGGCCCGCTCGGGCTGGTCGCCGGTTTCGTCGACGCCACCGGCGGCGGCGGATGGGGCCCGGTCGCCACGCCGGCCCTGCTGGCGTCCGGGCGGATGGAGCCGCGCAAGGTGATCGGCTCGGTGGACACCTCCGAGTTCGTCGTCGCCTCCTCGGCCAGCCTCGGCTTCCTGATCGGCCTCGGCACCGAGGGCTTCCTGCTGCCGATCGTGCTCGCCCTGCTCGCCGGTGGTCTGATCGCCGCGCCGATCGCGGCCTACCTGGTGCGGATCATCCCGGCCCAGATGCTCGGCGCGGCGGTCGGCGGCGTGATCGTGCTGACCAACGCCCGCGTCCTGCTGGGCGCCGCCGAGGTGCCCAGCGCCGTGCCGGTGGTGGTCTACGTGCTGCTGGCCGTCGGCTGGGTGGCCGCGCTGGTGCTGGCGGTGCGGGTGCTGCGGCGGACCCGCCGCGAGGAGGCG
>NZ_SISL01000017.1:0-39028 GCF_004307965.1 Verrucosispora sp. SN26_14.1
CCTTGCCGAACTGCTTACGCTCGGCCACGTACCCCTTGGCGTAGTCCAGCGCACCCTGCGCGATGCCGAGCGCCTGCGCGGCGATGGTGACCCGGGTGTGGTCCAGGGTCTTCATCGCGGTGCCGAATCCCGTGCCCTCGGCGCCGATGATCCGGTCCGCCGGGATCCGGACGTTGTCCAGGTAGACCTCGCGGGTCGGCGAGCCCTTGATGCCCAACTTCTTCTCCGGAGCACCGAAACTGACCCCCGGATCGGACTTCTCGACCACGAAGGCGGAGATGCCCCGCGACCGCGCGGTCGGGTCGGTCACCGCGAAAACCGTGTAGTACTCGCTCAGCCCGGCGTTGGTGATCCACCGCTTCACGCCGTTGAGCACCCAGGTGTCGCCGTCGCGCTCGGCGCGGGTCCGCATACCGGCAGCGTCGCTGCCGGCCTCCGGCTCGGAGAGGCAGTACGAGAACATCGCCTCGCCCCGCGCGACCGGTGGCAGGTACCGCTGCTTGAGCCGGTCGTCGGCGGCGAGCAGCAACGGCATGGTGCCGAGCTTGTTGCCGGCCGGGATCAGCGACGACGTGGCGCAGGCCCGGGCGACCTCTTCGATGACGATCGCGGTGGCCAGCGCGTCGGCACCGGCGCCGCCGTACTCCTCGGGGATGTGCGGGGCGTGGAAGTCGGCCGCGCGCAGGGCGTCGTAGGAGGCCTGCGGGAACTCGGCGTTCTCGTCGGCGGCGGCGGCGTGCGGGGCGACCCGGTGGTCGCAGACCGCCCGAACGGCCTCGCGAACGGCCTCATGCTCCTCGGGCAGTTGGTACGCGGAAAACGCCACGGAGAACCTCCTCGTCCTGAACCCTGGCGGGAGCATACCATCCGGTCGGTATGCTTCATCCTCCCTGATCCCACGAATGGAGCCGCCCGATGCGTACCGCCTCCCGCACCATCGCGCCCACCCCGGCCGACCTGCTCGACCTCGTCGGCCGGGAACTGGGTGCCAGTGAGCCGCAGGTGGTCACCCAGGACGAGGTCGACCGCTTCGCCGACGTGACCAAGGACCACCAGTGGATCCACGTCGACGTGGAACGGGCCCGATCCGGCCCGTTCGGCACGACGATCGTGCACGGGTTCCTCACCCTGGCTCTGGTGCCGCGTCTGCTCGCGGACATCCTGGAGGTCACGACGTTCTCGATGGGCGTCAACTACGGGCTGGACCGGGTCCGGTTCGTCAAGCCGCTGCCGCCGGGCGTGCCGATCCAGGGCACCGCGACGCTGCTCGCCGCCGAGCCGATCGCCGGGGTGCCGGGCGGCGTGCAGGCCAAGGCGTCGGTGGTGGTGGAGTTCGCCGAGGACTCCACCACCTGCTGCGTGGCGGAGATCCTCTTCCGCTACCTGCCGTGACGGCGGTGGCCGCCGGGCATACCGGCGGTCACCTCCCCGCCGTCTCGGCGGGTCACTCTCCCGGCGTGCTCGACGGCGCGACGAACCGCCCCCGATAGAACGACAGGGCCGGGACGCTCGTCGGCTTCAGGTGCACGTGGTCCACGTCGATCAGGATGATCACGTGGTCGCCGCTGGTGATCGCCGTGTCGCGGCGCCCGGCCAGGACCGCGGGCGTGCCGGGCAGCAGCGGGACGCCGTCCGGCCCGGGCACCCAGGAGACGCCGTCGAGCTTGTCCGCCCCGGACAGCCCGGAGGTGGCGAACCGGCGCGCCACGTCCTCCTGGTCCTGGCTGAGGATGTGCACGGCGATCCGGGCCGAGTCCATCAGCACCGGGAAGCTCGACGAGGAGCTGGTGACGCAGAACAGCACCTTCGGGGGGCGCAGCGACACCGAGGTGAAGGAGTTCACCGTCAGCGCGGCGACGGTGCCGTCACCGGTCACCGCGGTCACCGCCGTGACACCGGTGGGGAAGTGTCCGCACACCTGACGGAACTCGGCGGAGTCGAACAGGGGCTCGGCCGTCATCGGGTCACCGCCGGGTCGGAGGAGGGATGGTGCGGGCGTAGTCCGTCTTCCAGCTGGATCAGGCAGAGGGTGTGCCCGCCGGGATCCTTCACCAGGTGAAGCCGCCCGTGCGGGCTGTCGACCGGACCGACGGTGGGCGTCCCGCCCAGCGCGACGACCCGGCGCAGCGCGTCGTCCAGCGAGGCGACCGCGAAGTAGGTGATCCATTTCGACGGGATCAGGTTCGGCCAGTCGTTGTCCAGGGCCAGCACGCCGGCGACCGGGACGTCGCCGAGCATCAGCAGGCTGTAGGGACGGGCGGTGGGGGAGTCCCCGTGTTGCCGGGTGGTGTATCCGAACAGCGACCGGTAGTAGGCCACCGCGCGGTCCGGCTCCCCGGTGTCCAGCTCGTTCCAGCAGAGCGCGCCGACCGAGTTGAGCATCTGGACACCGGCTCGTGACTCGCCCTGATAGAGGCCGAACGCGGCGCCGAACGGGTCGATGACGGCGGCACCGGTCCCGGCGGCGGGCAGGTAACGCGGCGGGGTCACCAACTCGCCGCCGAGTGCGACCGCCTGCGCGGCGGAGCGGTGGATGTCGTGGACCGCGAAGTAGGCGATCCAGCCCCGGGGCCGGCCGCCGTGCAGCGCGGTGGCGTCGGAGATGCCGGCCACGTCGCGGCCGTCCAGGCTGCACATCCGGTACGTGGTGGTGCCGAGCCGCTCGGTGCGTACGGTCCAGCCGAACAGCGTGCGATAGAACTCCTCGGCCTGCTCCGGCCGTGGGGTGCACAACTCCACCCAGACGGCCTCGCCGGGCCGGAACGGTTGACTCATCCGGAGACCTCCCGGGTGCTCAGCCCCGCCACGATGGTGCCGGCGGAGATCTCGTAGGCCCGGTCGGCGGTGCCGGACTCCAGGCTCGACTCGACGACCTGGACCACCGCGCGCAGCGTCCGGGACGGCACGGCGAGCAGCGTGTCGACGAGGGCGTCCACCGCGCGGTCGACGTCGTCGTCGGGTACCACCTGGGCGACCAAGCCCCAGGCGAGCAGGTCCCGGGCGGTCGCCGTCGCGGCACCGGTCAGCAGGTGGTAGGCGTGTGGGCGGGGCACGGACCGGGCGATGGTGTGGCCGACCCCGGCGGGGGCGAAGCCGAACCGGGCCTCCGGGAGGGAGAGCCGGACGCCCTCGCCGGCGACCGGCAGGTGGATCGCGCCGAGCAGGCCGGCGCCGAAGCCGACGACCTGACCCCGGACGGCGGCGACCACGGGTACCGGGAGGTGCCGGACGCGGTGCAGGGCGGCGTCGCTGTCCCGTAGTCCGGCGGCGACCGTCGCGGCGGTCGCACCGCGCAGTCGGCCGAACGCCGAGGTGTCCCAGCCGCCGCAGAAGTGCCGGCCGGCCATGTCGAGGTGGATGACGGCGCACGCCTCGTCGGCCGCCGCGGTCTCCAGGGTGTCCACGAGTTCGCGAAGCGTCGTGTCGTCGAGACAGTTGCCACGGGCGCTGTTGTCGAATCGCACCCGGGCGACGTGGCCGTCGCGTTCGTGGGTGAGTGTGGGAGTCACCCTCGGCATAATACGTACCGGTCGGTATGAAGGCAATGTCCGGGCCTGACCTGCTCATGTGATCTGATTGTCATGGACGAGATACCGGCTCGACCCGTTGACTTGATACCGGCTGGTCGGTACTTTGTGGCGAACGTCACCGCCGCGTCACGCGGGGGTACGACGGGTCCATCCCCTGTGAAGGACAGCCATGATGATCATGAAATCCTCGCACTCACGGCGCACACTGGCGCTCGCTACGGCACTGACGCTCGCCGGCATCGGCCTCACCGCCTGCGGCGACTCCGACTCGTCGGATTCCGGCGCGTCGGACTCCACGCCCATCCGGGCGCTGCTCGCGGCCCAGCCCGCGACCCTCGACCCCATCGTCGGCGCACGGTCCGGCCAGATCGTCTGGGCCACCATGCTCGAAACGCTGATCGGCACCGACGACAACCTCGGCCCGGCCGACACCAGCCTGCTCACCAGCTGGACCCGCACCGACGCGACCACCTGGACCTTCACCGTCCGGCCCGACGTCAGCTTCAGCAACGGCGAGAAGGCCGACGCGGCGGCGGTCGCGAACACCATCACCCTCACCCGGGACAGCGAGGCGTCGCAGCTGAAGTCATACTTCGGCAACGTCACCTCGATCGAGGCCCCGGACGCCGGCACGGTCGTGCTCAAGACCAAGGCCCCGCAGTACAACATTCCGGACCTGCTCACCACGGTCTACCTCGTGCCCCCGAAGTACTACGAGGAGAAGGGCTCGGACGGCTTCGCCGCCGCCCCCGTCGGCACCGGCCCGTACGTGTGGGCGGGCGGCAACGCCGGGCGCGACATGTCGGTGAAGCCCAACCCCGAGTACTGGGGAACGGCGCCCAGCAACCAGGGCATCACCTTCACCTGGGCCAACGAGGCCGCCCAGCGGCTCGCCCTGATCCAGAGCAAGAGCGTCGACGTCGCCTTCGACCTCCCGCCGGCCCAGGCCTCCGCGGCCAAGGCGGCCAACGTCGAGGTGGTCAGCACCGAGACCGCCATGAAGATCATCGCCTTCCTGGACTCGACCAAGGCCCCGTTCGACAAGCCCGAACTGCGCGAGGCGGCGGCCCTGTCCATCGACCGCGACGCGATCGTGCGCGGCATCTTCGACGGCCAGGCGGTCGCCGACGCCGGACTGCTCAACGTCCGGCCCGGTGAGCAGCCGGCGCAGAGCGTGACCCCGAACCTGGACCGGGCCAAGCAACTGGTCGGTTCCGGTGGCCCGACGGTCCAGATCACCTATCCGGCCGCGCAGTACACCAACATCGAGGAGGTCGCGCAGGCCGTGGGCGGCAGCCTGGAGCAGGCCGGTTTCAAGGTCAACTACGAGCCGCTCGACTACGGCACGCTCGTCAAGCGCGTCATCGGCCGCCAGGTGCCCGGCATCGCGATCTTCGCCGGGGTGCCGAACGTCGCCGTGCCGGACTTCTTCGCCAGTGGCTTCATGAAGACCCAGTCCATCACCGGCAACTGCCCCGACCCGCGCTTCGACGAGATGGCCCAGGAGGCGCTGGAGCAGGACGACGCCGATCAGGCCGCTCCGATCTACGAGCAGCTCAACACGATGGGCGTGGTGGAGAAGCACTGCTACGTGCCGCTGTACCGGCAGGTGTTCAACTACGCGACCGCACCCGGTGTCACCGGCGTCGAGTTCGGTCCCCTGAACACCGTGGACTTCACGAAGACGACCCGCTGACGATGTCCGAGGCAGTGGAGACGGGGATGCCGGGCGACACCCGGCATCCCCGCACCCCGGAGGCGGACGTGCCCGTACTGGCGGTCGACGACCTCGTCGTCGAGCACCGCAACCGCAGCACGGGGGAGGTGTTCCGTGCGGTGGACCAGGTGTCGCTGCGCATCGCGGCCGGAGAGAGCGTCGCCGTCGTCGGCGAGTCCGGCTCCGGCAAGACGACGCTGGCGATGGCCGCGACCGGGCTCGGGCCACGCGGCACGGGCGACATCCGGCTGCTCGGCCACTCCCTCTCCTCGATCGGGCGCGGGCAACTGCGCCGACTGCGCCCCGAGGTGCAGGTGGTCTTCCAGGACCCGCACGGCTCCCTCGACCCCCGCCAGTCCGTCCGCTCCGGGCTGCGGGAACTGCGTACCCTGCAACCCCGGCGCACCTCCTGGATCACCGACGCCGACCTGCTCGGTCGGGTCCGGCTCGCGCCGGAGATCCTCGACCGGTTCCCGCACCAGCTCTCCGGCGGCCAGGCGCAGCGGGTCTGCGTCGCCCGCGCGCTGCTCATGCGTCCCCGACTCATCGTCGCCGACGAGCCGACCTCCGGTCTCGACGTCTCCGTCCAGGCCGACGTGCTGGACCTGCTCCGGGAGATCCGGACGACCACCGGTGCCGCGCTGTTGATGATCAGCCACGACCTGGCCGTGGTCCGCGCCGTCTGCGACACCGTGCACGTCATGTACCGCGGACAGGTGGTCGAGGCGGGCCCCTGCGAGACGGTCTTCGTGACGCCGCGCCACGACTACACGCGCGAACTGCTGGCCGCGATGCCCGGCGCGCGATGGAGGAACCGCCGATGAAGGCCAGCACCGTACGCCGGATCGGCGTTCGCCTCGCGTCGCTGTTCGCGTCGCTGCTCATCGCGCTCAGCCTGGCGTTCGCCCTCGGCCGACTCTCCGGCGACCCGACCACGATGATCCTGGGGCCCATGGCGCCGCCCGAACAACGCGAGGCGCTGCGCACCGAACTCGGGCTCGACCAGCCGCTCGTGGTGCAGTACCTGAACTACCTCAAGGGCGTCTTCACCGGCGACCTCGGGCAGTCGCTGCAGTTCTACCAGGCGAACACCAGCATGATCGCCGATCGGCTGCCGTACACCCTGCAACTGGTCGCTGCCGGCATGCTCCTCGCCCTGCTCGTCGGCGTCCCGCTGGGCGTGCTCGCGGCCACCCGGGAAGGCACCTGGTGGGACCGGGCCGCCTCCACGCTGGCCCTGCTCGGCCAGTCCGTGCCGGTCTTCTGGTTCGGGATGATGCTGGTGGTGCTCTTCGCGGTGAACCTCGGCTGGCTACCCGCCGGGCAGTCCGGCAGTCTCCGGCACCTGATCCTGCCCGCCCTCACCATGTCGGTCTATCCGATGGCGCACATCGCCCGGCTGACCCGGGCCTCGATGAGCGAGGCACTGGCCGAGCCGTACGTCGACGCGGCGCGGGCCCGGGGCATCGCCGGTCGCCGGGTGGTCTGGCGGCACGCGTTCAAGAACGCCATGATGCCGATCCTGACCATCGTCGTCCTACAGACCGGCATCCTGCTCTCCGGTGCCGTCGCCGTCGAGTACGTCTACTCCTGGCCCGGCCTCGGGCAGCTCGCGTTGCAGGCCATCCAGTTCCGTGACTTCCCGCTGGTGCAGGCGATCGTGGTGTTCGGCGCCCTGGTCTTCGTCCTGCTCAACCTGCTCGTGGACGTCATCCACTCGATCGTCGACCCGAGGGTGAGGTGAGTGCCGTGAGCCAACTCGAACTTGACCCGGTCACCGCGCCGGTGCCGCCGGCACGCACCGCCCGACGCGCGCGTACCTCGGTGTTCTGGCTGTCCCTGCCGCTGGCCGTGGTCGCCGTCCTGGTGTTCGTCCTGCCGTTCACCGGGCTGCTGCCCGAGCGCGGGCAGAACCTGGACGCGACCCGCCAGCCGCCCGGCTTCCTCGACGGCGGGAGCTGGGCACACCCGCTCGGCACCGACAAGCTCGGCCAGGACCTGCTGACCCAGTTCGTCTCCGCCGGCCAGCTCACCATCATGATCGGCCTGGTCGGCGCGCTGGTCGCCATCGGCCCCGGCACGCTGCTGGGCGTGCTGGCCGGCTATTTCCGGGGCTGGGTCGACCGGGTCATCTCGATCCTCATCGACGCCCAGCTCGCCCTGCCGTTCATCCTGGTCGCCCTCGCGATCATCTCGAACCGGGGCAGCTCGCTGCCGGTGCTGTTCCTGGTGCTGGCGCTCACCGGCTGGGCGGTCTGCGCCCGGGTCACCCGCGCGGCCACCCTGGCCGTACGCGAACGCCAGTTCGTGATCGGGCTGCGCGCCGCCGGCGCCTCCGAGGCCCGGATCGTCTTCCGGCACGTCCTGCCCAACCTCGCCGGGACCATCGTCGCGCTCGGCACGCTCCAGGTCGGCACCGCGATCCTGATCGAGAGCGCGTTGAGCTTCCTCGGCCTGGGGGTCGGACCCGCGCGGGCGAGCTGGGGCTCGATGCTCGCCTCCGGTCAGGACGAGTTGAGCCAGGCCTGGTGGCTCGCGTTCTTCCCCGGCCTCGCCATCACCCTGCTGGTGCTGCTGGTCAACCTGCTCGGCGACGCGCTGCTCACCCACCACGACCCACGGAAGAGGCGCCGATGACCGACCTGCTGACCATCAGCGGTCTCTCCGTCACCGCCCGGCTCGCCACCGACGACCTGCGGCTGCTCGACACCGTCGACCTCGAGGTGCGGGGCGGCCAGATCGTCGGGGTGGTCGGCGAGTCCGGCAGCGGCAAGACCACCCTGGCCCGCTGCGTCGTCGGGCTGCTGGAACGCAACGTCCGGGTGGAGCAGGGTTCGGTCACGCTCGCCGGTGACGTGGTGGTGGCCCCCGGGGTGGACCGCACCGGACGGGTCCGTGGCAGCGCCGTGGGCATGGTGTTCCAGGACGCGTCGCGCTCGCTGAACCCGCTGATGAAGGTCCGTGTCCACCTCGCCGAGGTGCTGCGACGACACGTTCCCGGCATCACCCGGGCCGAGATCGAACGTCGCTCGGTGCAGGTGCTGGAGCAGATGCGCATCACCGACCCGACCCGGGTGCTGGACAGCTACCCCCACCAGCTCTCCGGCGGGTTGAAGCAGCGGGTCGCCATCGGCCTCGCCGTCGTCACCCGCCCCTCGCTGGTGATCGCCGACGAGTGCACCACCGCCCTCGACGTGACCACCCAGACCAAGGTCGTCGAGCTGTTCCGCACCCTGGTCGACGAACTCGGCATCGGCCTGCTCTTCGTCACCCACGACCTGATGCTCGCCAGCGACCTGTGCGACCGCATCGCGGTGATGAGCGGGGGACGCGTCGTCGAGGAGGGGGACGCCGAACGCGTACTGGACCGGCCGGAGCAGGACTACACGCGGCGACTGCTCGCCGCCATTCCCTCGTGGAGCTGAAGGAGAACCCGGCACCCATGCACGAGCAGCACGGCATCGACGCGTACGCGGCGTACCTTCCGGCGTACGCGCTCGACGACAACAGGATCGACGCGACCGGACCGCCCCGCGCCGGTGGACCGGTACGCGGCGTCGCCGCCTTCGACGAGGACAGCATCACCATGGCCGTCGAGGCGCTGCGGCACATCGCCGCCGGCACCTTGACGGACCGGCACCTGCTGCTGGCCACCACGAGCGCCCCCTACCAGGGGAAGACCTCCGCCACGGTGGTGCACGAGGCCGTCGGCCTGGACCCCGGGATCAGCGCGGTCGACCTGCACGGCCACCGGTCCGGCGCGGTCGCGCTCGACACGGTCCTGCGGACCGGCGCGATGGCCGCCCTGGCCGACGTACGGACCACCCGACCGGGCGCGCCCGACGAACTGGCCCAGGGCGACGCCGCCGCCGCGTACGTGGGTGGCGGCACCCGCGCCGCCGTCCTGCTCGCCCGCACCGGCCGGACCGTGGAGCTGCTGGAACGCTGGCGGTTGCCGGGGGAGCGGCACGACCGGGTCTGGGACGAGCGGTTCACCGCGGAGGTCCTCGCCGAGGCGGGGCTCGACGTGGCCCGGCGGGCCCTGACCGAGGCCGGCCGGGACGGCGTCGACCACGTGGTCGTGTCGTCGTCCAACGCCCGGTGCGCGGCGGCCCTGCGGCGCGCGCTCGGCGGTACGAATCAGGACGCGGCGGTCGAACGGCTCACCGGCTTCACCGGTGCCGCCCACCCGGGCCTGCTGCTCGCCGCCACGCTCGACGAGGCCGAACCCGGCCAGCACATCCTGCTGCTGTCGGTCACCGAGGGCGCCGACGCGTTCGTCCTGCGGGTGGGCGACCAGGTCCGCGCGGCGCGCGGCGGACCGTCCGTCCGGGCCCAGCTCGACCCGCGGCACCGCCTCGGCTACGGCCGCTACCTGCGCTGGCGGGGTCTGCTGGACGTGCAGGGCCCGGCCCGCCCGGCGGAACCGGCACCGGCCGCCCCGCCGATGCACCGTCGCGCCGGCTGGAAGTACCGGCTGGAGGGCAGCCGCTGCACCGCCTGCGACACGGTCACCACCCCGCCCAGCCGGGTCTGCGCCCGCTGCGGCGTCGTCGCTGCCTCGGCGGAGCCCACCACCACCGTCTCGCTGCGCGACCGCACCGCCCAGGTCGTCTCGTCGACCCGTGACCACCTGACGACCATGCCCGAACCGGAGGTGGCGATCGTCGTCGCCGACGTGGACGGCGGTGGTCGGCTCAGCGCGTACGCGACCGACGTCGACCCCGCCGACGTGGTCGTCGGGATGTCGATGACACCCACCTTCCGACGGTTGTGGACCACCGACGCGATCCACAACTACTTCTGGAAACTCCGCCCGAGGAAGGACACCCTCGATGGCCAGTAGGCGATTGGCCCACGACGTCGCGATCGTCGCGATGGGCTGCACCCCGTTCCGGGACCACTGGCACTCCTCCGCCGACGACCTGCTGGTCGACGCGGTCCGCGAGTGCGTGGCGTCCCAACCCCGCCTGACCCTCGACGACGTCGACGCGTTCTGGGTCGGCACCCAGGGCTCCGGCATGTCCGGGCAGACGCTGGCCCGCCCGTTGCGGCTGGTCGGCAAGCCCGTCACGCGGGTGGAGAACTACTGCGCCACCGGCTCGGAGGCGTTGCGCAACGCCGCGTTCGCGGTGGCCTCCGGCGCGTACGACATGGTGATGGCGACCGGCGTGGAGAAGCTGAAGGACTCGTCGTACTCCGGCCTGTCGGCGGTCTTCCCACCGGCCGACGGCACCGACGTGGACTGGACCGCGCCGGCCGGGTTCTCCCTGCTCGCCCCCGCCTACCAGCGCGCGTACGGGGTCGACGCCCGGGACATGCGGAGCGCCCTGACGAAGGTCGCGACGAAGAACCACGCGAACGGCGCGTTGAACGAGCGCGCCCAGTTCCGTAAGGCGGTCTCCGCCGAGGCCGTGGAGCGCTCGCCCCGGATCGCCGGGGACCTCGGCGTGCTGGACTGTTCCGGTGTCTCCGACGGCGCGGCGGCGGCTGTGCTGGTCCGCGCCGAGGACGCCTACCGGTACACCGACAAGCCGATCTTCCTGCGCGGGATGGGCTTCGTCGCCGGGTCCGGTGCCGGGCTGGCCGCCGACGGCTACGACTTCACCACCTTCCCCGAGGTGGTGGAGGCGGCGCGGCAGGCGTACGAGCAGGCGGGGATCACCGACCCGGCCACCGAGATCTCGCTGGCCGAGGTACACGACTGTTTCACGCCGACGGAGGTGGTGTTGATGGAGGACCTGGGATTCTCGGCGCGCGGCAAGGCATGGCGCGACATCCTCGACGGCCGGTACGACCTCGGTGGCGCGCTGCCGGTCAACACCGACGGCGGGCTGAAGTCGTTCGGCCATCCGATCGGCGCCACCGGGCTGCGGATGGTCTTCGAGTGCTTCACCCAACTGCGGGGTGAGGCCGGCGCCCGGCAGGTGCCCGACGCCCGGGTGGCGGTGGCCCAGAACCTGGGCGGCCAGCCGGGTTCCTGCGTCGCGTTCGTCGCGGTCCTGGGGAGCGAGCGATGAGCCGGGTCAGCCTGGACGGCCGGGTCGTCATCGTCACCGGCGCGGGCAACGGCATCGGCCGGGCGCACGCCCACACGCTCGCCGCGCGCGGCGCCAAGGTGGTCGTCAACGACCTCGGCGGCGCGGTCGACGGCTCGGGCTCCTCCGGTGCCGCGCAGACCGTGGTCGACGAGATCCGCGCGGCCGGCGGCACTGCCGTCGCGTCCACCGACTCGGTGGCCACCGCAGCCGGCGGCGCGGACCTGGTCGGCCGCGCCATCGACGCCTACGGGCGGGTGGACGGGATCATCCACAACGCCGGCATCCTGCGCGACCGGACGCTGGCGAAGATGGCCGAGGAGGACGTCACCGCCGTCCTCGACGTGCACCTGGCCGGCGCGTTCCACGTGCTGCGGCCCGCCTGGCCGCACCTCGTCGGGCAGGGCTACGGCCGGATCGTGCTGACCAGCTCGTCGTCCGGGCTGTTCGGCAACTTCGGGCAGGCCAACTACGGCGCGGCCAAGGCCGGCCTGGTCGGCCTGATGAACGTGCTCGCGCTGGAGGGCGCCCGCCGGGGCATCCTGGTCAACGCGATCGCCCCCACCGCCGCGACCCGGATGACCGAGAACCTCCTCGGCGACCTGACCGAGCGGTTCGACCCGCAGCACGTCGCGTCGGTGGCCACCTTCCTCGCCTCCGAACAGTGCCAGCTCAACCGGCACATCCTCACCGTCGGCGGCGGCCGGGTCGGGCGGATCTTCCTGGGCGTCACGCCCGGTTGGTACGGCGGCGTCGCACCGGCCTCGCCCGACGACATCCTCGACTCGATCGACGACATCTGCCGGCTGGACGACTTCATCGTGCCGGAGAGCGGTGCCGACGAGGTCGCCCTGATCCAGCAGGCCCTGTCCGGCCCGTCGGACCGTACGGAAGGCGAGTGACATGCCGGTCAGCGAAGTGCACCACGTGGCGGTGACCGTCTCCGACGTCGACCGGGCCGCCGACTTCTACGAGCAGGCGCTGGGCTACCGCCGCACGCTGCGTACCGACGTCGGCGGGCCGGGTATCGAGGTGTCGCTGGGGCTGCCCGCCGGCACCACCGGCCGGGTGCAGTACCTCCAGGGGCCTAGCCAGATCGGCCAGCTCGAACTCATCGAGTGGAACGGCACCCCGACCCGGACCGCCACCGGTGGGCACCTGGAACTGGGCCCCTTCCTGCTCAGCTTCGCGGTGCCGGTGGACGAGATGGACGAGCTGCACGCCCGACTGGTGTCGCTCGGCGCCGAGTGCCTCACCCCGCCGAACCGGGTGCTGCTGGAAAACTACGGGTACATCACCGCGTTCGCGGCCCGCGACCTCGACGGCAACCTGTTGGAGTTCGTGTCGCTGCCGTCACGGGAGGAGATCCTCGCCCGGCGGCGGGAGGCGGACGGCTGATGGCGGGCAGCAACTTCTCGCTGACGCTGCGCCGGCAGGCCCTGCGCCGCGCCGACCGGGAGGCCCTGGTCGACGGCGCGGCCCGGTGGACGTACGCCGAGCTGGACGCCGACGTCGACCGGCACGCGGCGGCGCTGCTCGCGGCCGGGCTGGGCCCTGGTGAACTGGTCGGCGTACTGGGGCGCAACACCGCCACGTACGTCCTCGAACTGCTCGCCCTGAGCCGGATCGGCGCGATCTCGGTGCCGTTGAACTGGCGGCTGCACCCGAACGAGCAGGCGTACGTCATCGACCAGGCCAGCATCACCGCGCTGCTCTACGACGACGACTTCGCCGGCGACGCGGGCCGGCTGCTGGCCGGTACCGGCCTGCGGACCGCCGTCGCCAACGGCGACCGGGTGGTCGGCGACGCCCGGCGGCTGGCAGCCCTGCTGGCCGGCCAACCGGCGGGCGTCCGGGTCCCGGACGCGGCCAAGGAGCCCGGCGACGTGCACCGCCTGCTCTACACCTCGGGCACCACGGCCCGCCCCAAGGGTGTGATCCACACCTACGGCAACCTGACCGCCAACCACCTCGCCCAACTGCTCGAACTGGAACTCACCCCGCAGGACCGGATCCTGGTCTCCGCGCCGCTGTTCCACGTCAGCGGTCTGGAGGCACCCGGCCTGGCCACCTTCGTCGCGGGCGCGACGATGGTGTTGACGCCGACGTTCAAGGCGGCCGACATCGCCCGCGTCGCCGCCGAGGAACACGTCACCGGCATGGTCCTCGCCGCCCAGATCCTCTTCGGACTGCTCGACCTCGCCGAGCCGCCGGACCTGCGGTCGCTGCGCTACCTGCTGTTCGCCGGGGTCGCGCCGCGCGTGCGGCAGGAGGTGAAACGGCGGCTGCCGCACGTCCGGCTGGTCGACACGTTCGGCATGACCGAGCTGTGCAACGGCGCCTGCTACCTCGACGCCGCCCACGAGCAGAGCAAGCTCGGCGCGCTCGGCGCACCGTTCCCGGGCGTCCGGATCGAGATCGTCGACGAGCGGTTCCAGCCGGTGCCACCGGGGGTGGAGGGGGAGATCGTGGTCCGTGGCGAGAAGGTGTCGCCCGGCTACTGGAACGACGACGAGGCCAACCGGCGGACCCGCCGCGACGGCTGGTTCCTCACCGGCGACGTGGGCCGGATCGACGCCGACGGTTACCTGTGGTTCGTCGACCGGCGCGCCGACCTGATCAAGTCGGGTGGGGAGAACATCGCCAGCGCCGAGATCGAACGGGTTCTCGCGCAGCATCCGGACGTCGCCGAGGTCGCCGTCATCGGCGTACCGGACCCGACCTGGGACGAGGTGCCGAAGGCGTTCGTCATCCTGCGCGACGGCGCCACCGTCACCGGCGAGGCCCTGCGCGAGCACTGCCGGGCCGAGCTGGCCCGGTACAAGGTCCCGAAGTACGTGGAGGTGGTCACCACGCTGCCGCGCAACGACTCCGGCAAGGTGCTCAAGAAGGGGCTGCGCGAGATCGAGGCGGCCCGGTGAGCACCGCCAACCTGGCCGCCATGCTGGCCCGCAACGCGCGGCGCTTCGGCGACGACGACGCGCTGGTGTTCGAGGGCCGGCGGTGGACCCACCGACAGCTCGACCAGGACGTCAACGCGCTCGCGGCCGGTCTCGCCGCCGAGGGGCTGGGCCGGGACGACCGGATCGCGATCGTGGCGAACAACGTGCCCGAGTTCCTCATCCTGTCGCTGGCGGCGGCGAAGCTCGGCGCGGTCTTCGTGCCGCTGAACTACCGGCTGACGTCCGGCGAGATCGCGCGGCTGCTCGCACACGCCGACGTGTGCGCGGTCGCGACCGTCCCCGAGTTCGCCGACCTGACCGACCTGGCCACCGCCCGCCTGCCGCAGGTACGCCGGTACGCGCTGGAACCGATCGGCGACGGCTGGACCGACCTGCGGGCGCTGATCGAGGCCCACCGTGGCGCCCGGGTGCCCGACGCCGACCTCGATCCGGACGCGCTGCAACGGATCGTCTACACCTCCGGCACCACCAGCCTGCCCAAGGGCGTGCTGCTCACCCACGGCAACGTGAACATGAACATGCACGCCCAGATCGTCGAACTCGGGCTGCGGGCGGGCGACCGGATCCTCAACTTCGCGCCGCTCTACCACGTCGGCGGCACCGACCTGCCCGGGTACGGCATCTGGCACGTCGGCGGCTGCATGGTGCTCCAGCGACGCTTCGCCCCGGCGGCCGTGCTGGAGGCGATCGGCACCGAGCGGATCACCGGGATGGTGATGGCCGCGACGATGCTCGACATGCTCCGGCGCGAGAGTGAGAACACGGTGGACGCCGACCTCTCCTCGGTGCGCTGGGTGATCTACTCCCAGGTGAGCGCGGCCCTGTACGCGGTGGCGCGCACCCTGTTCCCGAACGCGCGGCTGATCGAGGGCTACGGTCTCACCGAGACGTGCAGCGGGTTGACCTATCTGGACGCCGCCCACGCGCAGAGCAAGCAGGGCTCGGTCGGCATTCCCGCGCCGTGGGTCCAGGTGCGGGTGGTCGACGCGAACGGCGACGACGTGCCGGTGGGGGAGGACGGCGAGGTGATCGCGCGCGGGCCGAAGGTGAGCCCCGGCTATCTCGACGACCCGGAGGCGACCCGTGCCGCCTTCCGCGACGGCTGGTTCCACACCGGTGACGTGGGCTGTTTCGACGCCGACGGCTACCTCTACATCCGGGACCGCCTCAAGGACATGATCCGCAGCGGCGGGGAGAACATGTCCAGCGCCGAGATCGAGAACGTCCTGGCCGGCCATCCGCTGGTCCTGGCCGTCTCGGTGGTGGCGGCGCCGCACCCGGTGTGGGTGGAGGTGCCGGTGGCGTTCGTGGTGGGCCGCCCGGGGCTGGCCGCCGAGGAGCTGATCGCGTACGCCCGGGAGCGGCTCGGCGGGTTCAAGGTGCCCAAGGAGGTCTACCTGGTGACCGAGCTGCCCACCAACCCGTCCGGCAAGGTGCTCAAGCGCAGCCTGCGGGACCTGCGGCCGACACTACGGCCGGACTGGACGTACGGCGACCAGCGGCCCGGCTGAGCGTCACCGGTCGGTGCCGGTCGCCGTCCGCAGCAGGGCGAGAGCGTGCACGAGGTGGAAGCGGCGGGTGCCCCGACCCAGCTCGTCCCACGGCTTCTGCCAGGTCATCCGCCGGGCCAGCGTCCACGCGTCGTCGCCGACCACGGTCAGGTCCCGCACCGCGTCGACCTCGTCGCGGTGGTACGCGGTCAGCTCGTCGACCCGGGCGGCGACGTCCCGGTACGGGAACTGGTGGGCCGGACAGGCCACCGCGGCGTCGAGGGCGCGGATGCGGGCCAGGCTGCGGAACAGGTCGGCGGCCGGGTCGTCCTCGGGGCGGCTGACGATGGCGAGCTGGGTGGGGCCCTCGGCCATCATGGTGTCCCCGGTGAAGACCAGACCCCGGGTGTCGAGATAGACGGTGTGGCCGTACGTGTGCCCGGGGGTGGGGACGGCGCTCACGGTCACGTCGCCGAAGCGGAACCCGGTCTCGTCGGTGACGGTCACGTCCGGCCGCAGGTTCTCGTGGTGCACGGCGACGTCGACGGCGTCGGCGTACATCGACTCGACCACGTCGGCGGGGGCTCCGGTGAGGTCGAGGGCGGCGCGCAGTTGGGCGAGGAACGTGCCCCGGGTGCGGTGCATGGTGGCGAAGTCGTCGGGGCGGCCGATCACGATGCGGGCCCCGGCGGTCGTCTGGAGCCGGGCGGCGAAGCCGACGTGGTCGGGGTGGTTGTGGGTGAGCAGGACGGTGCCGATCGCCTCGACCCGGTGCCCGAGGGACTCCACGGACTGCGTGAACGCGCGCCAGCAGGCCGGGTGGTCGTAGCCGGCGTCGACGAGGACGAGCCCGTCGGCGGTGTCCAGGAGATAGACGGTGACGTAGCGCAGGGCGCTGCCGGGCAGAGGGACGGGCACGGCCCAGACACCGTCCACGACCTGGGCGGGTGCGGGCACCTCACGGGCGCGGTAGCTGGCGGCGTGGGCGTCGATCGCGGGTATGGACATCGTCGCTCGGCTCCCTTACGGTGGGACAACACAACATACCGGATGGTCGGAATCTAACTCAAGGAGTCCGATGAGCGAGGAGCGGACCGGCTTTCGGCTGTGGGCGACCGCAGCGCCCGACCTGTGCGCGGTGGTCACCCCCGACGACCGCCGGATCTCCTACGGGGAACTGTTCGCCGAGGTGAACCGGATCTCGCACGGTCTGCGTACCCGGGCCGGGCTCCAGGTCGGCGACACGGTGGCCGCGGTCATGACCAACAGCGCCGGCATGATCGCGATGTACCTCGCGGCGATGCAGTCCGGCCTGTACCTGGTCACGCTCAACTACCACCTCACCGAGCCGGAGATCGCGTACGTCCTGGCCGACAGCGGCGCCAAGGTGGTGGTCGGTTCGGCGCGCGTCGAGCAGGTCGTCGTCTCCGCCGCCGAGGCCGCACCCGGCATCCAGGTCTTCGTCGACGGCACCCCGCAGACCGACCGGGCGCAGCCGCTGTCGGCGCTCACCGCCGACATGCCGGCGGTGAGTCCGGAACAGGTCCCGGCGGGTTCGCTGATGATGTACACCTCGGGCACCACCGGCCGACCGAAGGGCGTCAAGCGCCCGCTGAGCGGCATCGACGCCGACGCCGGGGCGCTGACCTACCGGTGGCTGTTCGCCGAGTTCGGCATGGAACGCCCGGCCTTCGCGTCCTGGCTGGTCTCCGCGCCGATGTACCACTCCGCCAACATCACCCCGGCGATGGGCGCGCTGCACGCCGGCGGCACGATGGTGCTGATGGACGGCTGGACGCCGGAGGGCTTCCTGCGGCGCGTCCAGGAGCAGCGGGTCACCGGCACGAGCATGGTGCCGACGCACTTCTACCGGCTGCTGCAACTGCCCGAGTCGGTACGCGACGACTACGACGTCTCCTCGCTGCGCTACGTGCTGCACGGCGCGGCACCCTGCCCGCTGGAGGTCAAGCAGCGGATCCTGGACTGGTTCGGCCCGGTGGTCTACGAGTACTACGGCTCGACCGAGGTCGGCACCACGATCGCCCGCCCGCACGAGTGGCTCGCGCACCCCGGCACGGTCGGCCGCCCGGCGTCCATCTCCACCCTGCGGATCCTCGACGAGCAGGGCGAGGAGGTGCCGGTGGGGCAGACCGGCATCGTGTACATGCGGCAGGGCAACGACCGGGTCGAGTACCACAACGATCCCGGCAAGACCGAGGGCTCCCGCCGCGACGGCCTGATGACCGTCTGGGACGTCGGCCACGTCGACGCCGACGGGTTCCTCTACATCACCGGCCGGGCATCGGAGCTGATCCTGGTCGGCGGCGTGAACGTCTACCCGGCCGAGATCGAGGCGGCGCTGCTGGCCCACGAGTGGGTCGCCGACGCCGGGGTGATCGGCGTACCCGACCCGGAGTTCGGCGAGGTGCCGCAGGCGCACGTCGTCCTGCGCGACGACGCGCCCGAGGGCGACGCCGCCGTCGACGGGCTGCGCCGCTACCTCGCCGACCGCCTGGCCAAGCCGAAGCGCCCGGTGTCCTACCTGGTGCGCGACGCGCTGCCGCGCGATCCGAACGGCAAGCTCTACAAGGCCCGGCTGCGGCGTACCCGCGAGGTGACGGCGTGACCGGACGGTACGACACGAGGGGAGGGGCGGATGGACTTCGATGACAGCGCGTCCGACCTGGCGTTCCGGCGTGAGGTCGGCGCCTGGCTGGACGAGGCGCTGAGCGACGTCCCCGACCAGGAGGAGTTGTCGCAGGACGAGCGCGAGAACTGGTCGCGGGTCTGGCAGGACCGGCTCTGCGCCGGCAACTGGGCCGGGCTGTCGTGGCCGGTCGTGCACGGTGGCCGGGGCCTGGACTCGCTGGCACAGGCCATCTTCAACGAGGAGGCCGCGGTACGCGGTGCGCCGTACCCGCTCAACGGGGTCGGCATGATGCTCGCCGGACCGACCGTCATCGCGCACGGCACCGACGAGCAGCAGGCCCGGCACCTGCCCGGCATCCTGCGCGGCGAGGAGTACTGGTGTCAGGGCTTCAGCGAGCCCGGCGCCGGATCCGACCTGGCCGGTCTGCGGACCGCCGCCACGAAGGTGGACGGCGGCTGGCTGATCAACGGCGCCAAGATCTGGACGTCGAACGCGCACAACGCCTCCCGGTGCCTGCTGCTCGCCCGCACCGACGCCGACGCGCCCAAGCACCAGGGGATCACCTACTTCCTCGCCCCGATGGACGGGTTCACCGTCCGGCCGCTGACGATGATCAACGGGGACACCGAGTTCAACGAGATGTTCCTCGACGACGTCTTCGTCCCCGACGCCGACGTGCTCGGCGGGGTCGGCAACGGCTGGCGGGTGGCCCTGACCACGCTCGCCTTCGAGCGCGGCAGCATGGCGCTGAACCTCTGGGTGTGGGCCCGCCAGGCGGTGGACCGGGTCGTCGACCTCGGCATCGCGCGCGGGGTGGCCGACGACAGTGCCTTCGTCGACGCGGTCGGCGCGTTGCAGTGCGACGCCGAGGCGGTGCGGATCGGGTCGATGCGGATGCTCGGCGAGAGCCGCGCCGGGGGAGTGCCCGGACCGGAGACCTCGGCCCTCAAGAGCCTCTGGGCCGGGGTGGTGCAGCGCGCCAACCGGCTCGCCGTGCACCTCGACGACGGGGGCGGGGTGTTGCTCGACGGCGACGGCGCCGCCGCCCGGATGCGCCGCTACCTGCGTGCCCGCGCCCACACCATCGAGGGCGGCACGGAGGAGGTCCAGAAATCGATCCTGGCGGAGCGGGTGCTGAACCTGCCCCGCTCACGCTGAGCGGAGTCATCGCGTGCGGGCAACATTCACCCAGGAACAGCAGGACATCGCCAAGACCGTCGGCGCGCTGGCCGACGCGGAACGCGCCACGGGCGGGCTGCCGACGCACTGGCAGGCCCCCGCCGGTGACGCGACGCTGTTGCGCGACTTCGGGCTCCTCGGTGTGCCGGAGCAGGTCGGCGGCATCGGGTCGAGCCTGATCGACCTGCTCGTCGCCGTCGAGGCGCTCGGCGAACGGCTCGTCGCGAGCCGGTTCCCGGCGCACGCGGCGGCGGTGCAACTGCTCTGCGGCAGCGGGCACGGTACGCCGCTGCCGGACGAGGTGCTCGACGGCAGCCGGGTGCTGACCCCGGCGGTGGACGTGCCGGGGGCCACCGCGCGGGCGGACCAGGTGTCGCCCCGCTCGGCGGTCCGCACCCTGGTGCCGTACGCGGCACAGGCGGACGCGGTGGTCGCCCTGGGCGCCGCCGAGGGCGTGTGGACCAGCGTGCCGGTCGAGGTGACCGCGCGCGAGTCGGTCGACCCGTCGGTGCCGCTGTCGGACGTCACGCTGCCCGATCCGCAGGAGATCGTGCCGGCCGGCACCGGGGCGGCCCGCGCCACGTTGGTGGTCGCCGCCGAACTCTGCGGTGTCGCGCAGGGCGCGATCGAGCTGGCCGCCGAGCAGGCGCGTACCCGTCAGCAGTTCGGTCGGGTGATCGGCTCGTTCCAGGGCGTCGCCTTCCAGCTCGCCGAGGCCGCCACGGCCCGCAAGGCCGCCTGGGACCTGACCCTCTACGCCGCCTGGGCGGTCGACAACGGACGCCCGGACGCGGAGATCCAGGTGCACGCGGCCAAGGCGGCGGCCGGGGCGGCGGCGGTGTTCGCCGCCGAGCGGTGCATCCAGGTGCACGGCGGCATGGGCATCACGATGGAGGCGGTGCCGCACCTGTTCCTGCGCCGAGCCCTGGTGCTCGACGCCCGATTCGGTCGCGGCTCCTGGCACCGCCGCCGTGCCGGCGAGTTGCGCATCGCCTCTCGACGTTCGTCGTAACCCCGCTGACCTGCGAAACCCTTGCAGGTCGACGACCACAGCGGTAACATACCGGCTGGTCGGAATAAACGAGGAGAAGCCGTGAAGTTCGGAATCATGAACCTGTTCCCGGTGAGTGACGGCACATCCGATCACCAGGTGCTGCGAGAGACCCTCGACGAGATCCAGCTGGCCGACGAGCTCGGGTTCGACTCGATCTGGCTGGCCGAGCACCACTTCTCGAAGTACGGCATCCTCGGCAGCCCGGTGAACTTCGGCATGGCCGTCGCCGAGCGGACCCGACAGATCACCATCGGCACCGCAGTCCTCGTGCTGCCGCTGCACCACCCGCTGCGGCTGGCCGAGGACATCGCCGCCCTCGACGTACTCAGTGGAGGCCGGGTCTCCATCGGCGTCGGCCGTGGCTACCAGCCCGCCGAGTTCGCCGGCTTCGGCATCCCGCTGGAGGAGTCGAAGCAGCGCTACCAGGAGACGCTGGAGGTGCTGCGGCTCGCGTTGTCGCAGGAGAACTTCTCCTACCACGGCAAGATCTTCCAGTACGACAACGTCACGACCTACCCCCGGCCGTACACCCCCGGTGGTCCGCCCATCCTCCAGGGCACCGTCTCCCCGGACAGCTTCCGCGAACGCGGCGCCCTCGGCGAGTCGATCATCACCTCGCCGAACTTCACCCCGTTGGGCGTGATGCAACGCAACTTCGACCTCTACCGGCAGAGCATGCGGGAGAACGGATTCGACATCAGCACCTACGACCTGCCCTTCATGCAGCAGGTCTGGTGCGGTGACAGCAGTGAGGGACTGCGCGCGGCAGCCCAGGCCGCCCTCAACTACTACAAGTCCGTCGGCAAGGTCATCCCCGGCTCGGAGGAGGCCATCGACAAGGAGCGTGCCTACTACGCGGCGGTCGCCAAGAACATCGAGCTGCTGACGCTGGAGCAGACCCTGACCCACGGCGGCAACTTCGGCTCCGCCGACCGCGTCATCGAGACCATCGAGATGCTGCGCGAACAGCTCGGCATCAACCACTACATCGGCTGGCTGCGGATCCCGTCGCTGGACCGCAGGGCCGCGCTCAAGTCGATGGAGGAGTTCGCCGCGAAGGTCATCCCGCACTTCCGCGCCACCGCCGCGAAGGACGACACGGTGAGTGCGCCCGCCGCCGCCGAGGCGGTCGTCGGGTGAGGATCAGCTGCTTCCTCAGCGCCCAGTTCGACCCGGCGGCGTCGCCCACCGAGGGCATCGACGGCGTCCTCGCCCAGGCCGCCGCCGCCGAAGCTGCCGGCTTCCACGGCGTCTACCTCGGACACCACTACCTGGCCCGGTCGGCGTTCGTGCAGCCGATCCCGCTCGCCGGTCACCTGGGACACGCCACCAACCGCATCCGTATCGGCTTCGGCGTCCTGCTGGCGCCCCTGCTGAACCCGATCGCCCTCGCCGAGGACCTCGCCTCCCTCGACGTGCTGACCCGTGGTCGGCTGACCGTCGGCATCGGCGCCGGCTACCGACGCCGGGAGACCACCGCCTTCGGCGTGGCGTGGGAGGACCGGCTGCGCCGCCTGCGCGAGTACGTCCCGATCCTGCGCGCCCTGTGGCGCGGCGAGACGATCGACGCCGCCGGCAGTTGGGGCGAGGTGCCGCAGGCCAGCCTGCCGCTGCGCCCGGTGCAGCCCGGCGGCCCGCCGATCTGGATCGGCGCGTTCGCCGAACCCGCCATCCGACGCGCGGCCCGGCTCGACGCCCCCTGGCTCATCGGCCCCAAGGGCGACGACGCCGAACTCGCCCGACTCCTCGGCATCTACCGCGCCGAACTCGCCGAACGGGGCCTCGACCCGGTCCGCGAGTACCCGATGAGCCGCGAGGCGTTCATCGGCGACAGCTACCGCAGCGCCGTCGCGGCGGTCCGCCCGCACCTGCAACGCCAGTACGCGGGCTACAAGTCGTGGGACGAGGCCCAGTCGCTGGACCTGGACCGCTACCTGGCCCAGGACTGTCTGGTCGGGTCGGCCGACGAGATCGTCGACAAGCTCCGCCGCTGGGAGAACGACCTCGGCATCACCGAGGTGTCCCTGCGGCACCAGTTCGTCGGCGCCAGTCAGGAGGAGGCGATGGACCAGCTCGCCCGATTCGGCGCCGAGGTCGTCAGCCGGGTCGCCACCCCGAGCACCGAGGAGTCGACGCGATGAGCGGCGCGAATCTCGCCCTGATCCTGCACGGGCGCGGCACCGACCGGGGCGACGTGCCGGGCCTGCACGGCGAGGACGGCCGTTCGTGGACCTTCGACGAGATCGACCTGCTGGCCGGGGGCGTCGCCGCCGCACTGCGCGCCGAGGGCGTCGGCGCCGGTGACCGGGTCGCCTGCTATCTGACCAACGGCCCCGAGGTCGTGTTCTTCCTCTTCGGCGCCTGGAAGATCGGCGCGGTGCCGGTGACGGTCAGCAGCCTCTACAACGCCGCCGAACTCGCCGAGTCGGTCGCCAAGACCACCCCGCGCCTGCTGCTCGTCGACGACCGCCGGCCCGAGGTCGTCGCCGAGTTCCTGGCCGGCACCGACCTGCCGGTCCGCTCGGTCAGCGAACCGGTCGCCGGGGCGCCGGCGCTGCCGTGGCGACGCCCGACGCGGGTACCCGCCGTCGACGTCGCACCGGACGCGGAGGCGTGCATCCTGTTCACCGGCGGCACCACCGGCCGGCCCAAGGCGGTCAGCGTGACCCACGGCGGCTCACGGGAGTCGCTGATGCGGATGGCGCGGGTGGCCACCGGCACCGACGCCGAGGGCAGCGCCGCGACCGACGCGAAGCCCAACCTGATCGCCCTGCCGCTGTTCCACAGCGGCGGCCAGCACTCGCTGCTCTTCGCGTACTTCGTCGGCCGGGCCGCGGTGGTCTGGGAACGCTTCGGCGTCGACCGGCTCGACGGACTGATGCGACGATTCGCCTTCGACAACTTCTTCTTCCTGCCCACCATGGTCTTCGACATCGTGCACACCGAACGGGACCTGCCGTTCGAGGGCGTGAAGTCGGTCCTGGTCGCCGGACAGGCCATCTCCTGGCCGGTCCGGCGGGCCTTCGAGCAGCGCTACCACGTACCCATCCTGGTCAACTACGGGTCCACCGAGGCCGGACACATCGCCGGGTGGAACGGCCGGGACATGAAGGCCGGTCGGTGGAAGCCCGGCTCGGCCGGCCGGGTCTATCCCGGGGTGGAGCTGGAGATCCGCGACGAGACCGGCACCGCGCTGCCGGTCGGCGCGGAGGGCGAGGTGGTGGTCCGCTCCGCGTTGACCAAGGGGTACGTCGACGACCCGGCCGCCTCCCTCGAACTGGTCCGCGACGGCTGGGTGCACACCGGCGACATCGGCTACGTCGACGACGACGGCGTGCTGTTCCTGGTCGGCCGGAAGCGAGACATGATCAAGTGCGGCGGCTTCCAGGTGTGGCCCGAGGAGATCGAGGACGAACTCCGCGAACACCCGCTGGTCGACGACGTCCGGGTGCTCGGCCGCCCCGACGACCGGCTGGGCGAGATCCCGGTGGCCCTCGTGGTCCGCCGGACCGACGACTCGATCCCCGACGCGGTCCTCGCCGACGGCATCGTCGCGTTCGCCCGCGACCGGCTCGCCCACTTCAAGGCACCCCGACGCGTCGAGTTCGTACCCGCCCTGGAACGCAGCACCACCGGGAAGACCAGTCGGGTCGCGGCACCCGCCGCCGAGGGAGGTCGGAGCTGATGAAGTTCGGCATCATGGCGTCGCACCAGTATCCGCACGGCGACGACCTCGGCCGGCACCTGAGCGACCTGTTCGGCACCGTGGAACTCGCCGCCGAACTCGGCTACGACTCGGTCTGGACGATCAACCACTTCCAGTCCAACCTGGCCACCCCGCAGCCCATCTCGATGCTGGCCAGCCTGATCCCGCGCTCCGGTGAGATGACCCTCGGCACCGGCATCCTGCTGCTGCCGATGTTCCATCCGGTGCACGTCGCCGAGGAGTTCGCGACCCTGGACCACCTCTCCGGTGGACGGGTGGTCCTCGGTGTCGGCGCCGGCTACCGGGAGAACGAGTTCGCCGCCTTCGGCCTGGACCCGCAGGCCCGGTTCCGCCGCTTCGACGAGAGCCTGCGACTGATCCGGGCCCTCTGGGGCGGCACGCCGGTCACCCACGACGGCGAGTTCTATCCGCAGGTCGACGCCACCATCGGCATCCGACCGCTGACCCCGGGCGGCCCGCCGATCTGGATCGGCGCGGGCGGTCGCAAGGCCGTCCGCCGCGCCGCCCGCCTCGGCGACGCCTGGTACGCGCCGGGCAACTCACCGAGCCGCCGGTTCCTGCCCGAGCACCTCGCCGTCTACAACGAGGCGCTGGCCGAGTACGGCCGCGACCCCGCCACCGTGCAGCGCCCGGTCGGCGTCGAACTGTACTGCGCGCCCACCACCGAACAGGCAGTCGAGGAGGCCCTGCCGCACGCCCGGCGGGAGTACTCCACCTACGCCGAGTACCCGGCGCTGCGCTGGCAGCGCGACCGCTTCGACGACCTGGTCCGCAACACCCTCCTGCTGGGCTCGCCGGAGTTCCTGATCGAACGCATCTCCGCCCTGCGGGACCTCGGCTTCGACCATCTCATCTTCCGTCCCGGATGGCTCGGCATGCCGACCGAGCGACTGCGCGCCTCGCTGCGACTGTTCGCCACCGAGGTGTTCCCCGCCTTCCGCACCAGCCGACCCTAAGGAACCGCCGTGAAGAAGACCGAAGCCGAGCTGCTGGCAGACCAGTGGGACGTCGAGAACATGGAGGTCGACCCCGAGGTCCTCGCGACGTACGTCCGGTACGACGTGGACGAGGAGCGGTCCGTCGCGACGATCACCTTCGACCGCCCCGACCGGCTCAACGCCATCCCCGTCGCCGCCTTCGAACGCGTCGGTGACCTGGTCCGCGAGGCGGAGACCGACGACCGTGTGAAGGTCATCGTGTTCAAGGGGGAGGGCGACCACTTCGGCACCGGCGCCGACGCCGCCGAACTCGGCCACTACATCGGCTACAAGACCGGTACCGACAAGGCGTCCCGCCGCCGCCCGGCGCAGCGGCAGCGCATCCTGCCCGACCGCAACGTGCTCAGCTCCGGCTTCACCCGGCCCATCATCGAGTCGTTGAAGGCCACCATCTGCCAGGTGCAGGGCTACTGCTACGGCGGGCACTTCCAGATCGCGCTCTCCGCCGACATCGTCATCGCCAGCCCCGACGCCCGCTTCACCCACCCGGCGTTCCGCTACCTCGGCCCGGCCCCGCAGGACATGTACCACTGGATCGAGAAGGTCGGCCTGACGACGATGAAGGACGTCATGCTGACCATGCGGGCCATCGGCGCCGAGGAGGGCGAACGCAAGGGCCTGGTCACCAAGGTCGTCGAGCGCGAGGAACTGTCGCGCTGGGTGGACGACTACGCCGACGCGATCGCCGTCATGCCGCTGGACTCGCTGATGATGGGCAAGTCGATGATGCAGGTGGTGATGGAGGCGCGGGGCAAGGGTCTGGGCGCGATGACCGGGTGGGTCGGCCACGGCTGGGCCACCAACGTCAGCTTCGCCGACGGCGACTGGAACTTCCTCAAGGAGCGGCGGGAGAAGGGCATCGCGCAGGCGTTGGCTGACCGGGACCGGCTCGTCGCGCCGTACTTCCGGCTCAGCGACTCCCGGGCCCGCGAGAAGTAGGCCGCGATGAAGTTCGGCGTCCTGCTCGACCACCAGTACGCGTACGACGACGACCTGGGTCGACGCCTCGGCGAGACCGTCGAGTACGTGCAGCACATCCGTGACCTCGGCTACGACTCGGTCTACGGCATCCACCACTACCTGTCGTCGCTGCGGACCCCCCAGCCGTTGCCGCTGCTGAGCCGATTGATCGACCACTCCGGCACGATGGAGCTGGGCACCGGGATCCTCATCCTGCCGTTGGGGCACCCGGTGCACTGGGCCGAGGAGATCGCCACCATCGACCAGATGTCCGGCGGCCGCTTCGTCCTCGGCATCGGCGCCGGTTACCGCGAGGTGGAGTTCGACTCGTTCGGCATCGACCGGCGCACCCGGGTCTCCCGGATGAACGAGGCGCTCGCGGTGATGCAGCGGCTCTGGACCGGCGAGACCGTCCACCACGAGGGCCGGCACTTCACCCTCGACGGCGTACGGTGCAGCGTGCTGCCCGTCCAGCAGCCGCACCCGCCGGTCTGGGTCGGTGCCAACGGCCCCACCGGCATCGCCCGGATCGCCCGTCAGGGACTGCCCTGGCTGGCCCCGTCCAACGTCCGGCGCAACTGGGCCGTCGGCAACCTCGCCGACTACCGCGAACAGCGCCGGGCGGCCGGCTTCAGCGAGGAGGGCGCGGTCTTCCCGATCCACCGTGACCTCTGCGTCGCCGACTCCTTCGACGACGCGTACGCCCTCGCCGGTGACGCGGTCCGCCGCTCCTACGGCGAGTACGTGCAGTACGGCATGGACTTCTTCGAATCCCAGTGGGAGGCCATCAAGGAGCGGGCACTCTTCTTCGGGTCCCCCGACGACATCGCCGCGAAGGTGCAGGACTTCGCCGACGCCGGATTCAACCACTTCGTCTTCCGCGCGCAGTGGCTCGGCCAGCCCATCGAGGACTCGATGCGGATCGTCGAACGTTTCGCCCGCGAGGTCATGCCGAGGTTCCGCACATGAAGATCGGACACGTGATCGTCCCCGCCGACGAGCTGGACGCCCAGCTCGACTTCTACACCCGTCTCGGGCTGACCGTCCGCTTCCGGGACGGCGACCGGTACGCCGCGCTCACCGACGGCACGGTGACCGTCGGACTGGCCGACGCGTCACAGCAACCCGTCGCCGGCCGGACCCTGCTCAGTATCCAGGTCGACGACCTGGACGCCTGCCTCGCGCAGGTGACGGCCGCAGGCGGCACGGCGGGCGACGTCGTAGTGGGCCCGCACGAGCGACGGGCGGTCGTCGTCGACCCGGGCGGCAACCCGCTCGTCGTCTACCAGCGCCTCGCCTGACCGCCGTCCATCGGAGCCCGCGCGGCACAGACCGGCCGCAGACCACCCTTGCGGCGATGCGCAGGTCAGTGCACGTGCTGGCCGGTGCGTAGCCGTCCGGGCTCGACCACCTCGGCGTAGACACCGAAGCAGGCCGCCTGGCCCAACCCGGCCACGGGGACGCGGTAGTGCCGGGCCAGCGCGCTCAGGACGCCGCGATCGGCGGGTACGTCCGCCTGGGCGAGCCCGGGGACGACGCACCGGGGCGTGGGTACGACCACCCGGAGCAGGACGTCACCGAGGCGAAGTTCCTGACCCGGCTCGGGATCACCGGGCGCGTCGAGCACCAGGTTCGGTCGGAAACGTGCCGCGACCGCGCCGGCTCCGCCGGTGCGTGCGCCCAACGTGGACAACGCGCCGGTGGTCACCAGGTGTACGGCACCGAAGTCGACGAAGCGTCCACCGGGCTGTGCTCCGGCGAGCGCCGTGACGGTGTCCTGGCCGGGAGGTACGTCGTCCATCCACTGCGGCACCAGGCCCGCGTCCTGCGGCAGGGTCCGGTGCAGCCTCGGGTCGGACGGCACCTCCCGGATCAGTCGCACCGGGCGGCCGAGATGATGACCGAGCACCGTCTCCGCCTCGGCGGTCCCGGCCCGCACCTCGTGGCCGTCGACGCGCAGGGTCAGCGTCGGTTCGGGATCGCCGTCGCGCAGCGTCGCACCGACGTCGAGCAGGCGTCCCCACCGTCGCGGGTGTTTGGCGCTGCCGATGGTCGCGTCCTGCCCGTCGACGCACGCCCACACCCGGTCACCCCGCAGGCCGGCCGGTTCGACGTCGACCTCCGGCAGGATCTCGGCCCGTGCACTCTTGAGCGGATAGCGCCGCAGCGCGACGACCTTCGGCATCGCTGCCTTCCTTGCGTTCCCACCAACCTGGACCGTCCGAGGTTAACTGTCACCGGACGGAACGCCGGGAACTCGACCGGCCTGTCGGACGACGCGGTACGTGGAGGCGATCGACAGCGGTTGCGGTGCCGGACGGCGAAGGCGGGGGAGCGGGATGCCCGGGAGCGGGGCGGCGCGGTCCTTCAGCGGCGCGCAGTGGGCGGTGCTGGCGAGCGGCCTGCTGGTCAACGTCGGCTCGTTCTCGATCTATCCGTACCTCGCGGTGCTGCTGCGCGAGCGGATGGGCCTGGGCATGGGGCAGATCGGCGTACTGCTCGGGGTGGCGACCCTGGTGCAGTTCGCCAGCGCACCGGTCACCGCCGCACTGGCCGAGCGGATCGGCCTGCAACGGTGCCTGCGCGGCGCGACGGTGCTGTACACGCTGGGCGGATGCGGGTTCCTGGCGGGGGAGGGGCGGCCGGGGCTCACCGTCGCCGGTCTGGTGCTGATCTCGGCCGGCGGCGCGCTCTACTCACCGGCGTACCGGGGATATCTGGTGCACGGCGTCGGCCCGGAGGCCCGGCCCCGCCTGGTCTCCGCCGGCAACGCCGCCGGGAACCTCGGCATCGCCCTCGGACCGGTGGTCGGAGCACTGCTCATCCGGTACCCCGGGGCGATGTTCACCGTCGTCACGGCGCTCTACGCCGGTCTGGCGCTCGGGCACCTGTTCCTGCCCCGCGAGCCGTCGGGTGCACCGACCGTGCCGGTGGAGCCGTTCCGGCGGGTGCTGTCCGGTGTGGCGGTGTTGCCGTTCGCCGTGACCGCGCTCTCCATCTATCTCTACATGCAGTTCTATCAGTACCTCTCCAGCTATGCGCAGGGACGGGTGGCCACCCTGGTCTTCGGGGCCGCCATGATGGGGTACTCCCTCGGCCTGGCGCTCGCCCAGCCGCTGGTGGCCGAGCGGGTCGGGCGGATGGCGTACCGGCCGGCGATGGCCGTCGGCTTCGGCTGCCTGGCGGTCGGGATGGTCGCCTTCGCCGCCGGCCACTGGTCGAGCCTCCTGGTCGGGGTGACCGTGATCAGCCTCGGCAACGCCGTGCTGTTCCTCAAGAACGACCTGGAGGCGCTGGCCCGGTCGCGCCGGTCCGCCACGGTGGTCTTCGGCCAGCAGCGGTTGGCCGTCGGCGTCGGCTCCTTCCTCAGCGGGGTGGTCGGCGGCAACGCGTACGGGGCCTTCGAGGCGGCCGGGCTGCTGCCGGGGTTCTGGCTGGCCGTGGCGGCCCAGTGCGTACTGCTTCCGCCGCTCCTGCTGGGCGGACGCGCGCTGGTCCGGCGTCGCCGGGACGCGACGGCCGGGTCCCGAGCCGCGGGTCCACGGTGACGTCGCGGGAACCAGGTACGCCGCCTCGCCGACTAGACCTATCGAGCGGCCACCGCAATGCCGCCGGCTGACGCACCCCGGGAGAACTCGTGCCGCGACCCCGTCCGCTCGTTGCCGCCCTCGCTGTTTCGCTGGCGCTGACCAGCGCCTGCGGTGCCGGTGCCGACGACACCGCCTCGTCGACCACCCTGCGCATCGCGCTGAGCGCCGAGTCCGGCGCGCTGGACCCGCACGCGTTCACCGGCAACTTCCTGCTGCTCGACGCCCTCTACGAGCCGCTGGTGACCTACGGCCGGGACGGAGCGTTGGAACCGGGGCTGGCGCAGTCCTGGACCGTCGCCGAGGACGGCCGGCAGGTCACGTTCGACCTGCGCGACGGCGTCCGCTTCACCGACGGCACGCCGGTCGACGCCGCCGCCGTCAAGTGGAACTTCGACCGCTGGGTGGGCAACGAACGGTTCTCCTTCTTCCGCGCGTCCCGGGTGATCACCACGGTCGAGGCCCCCGACCCGGACACCGTCCGTCTCACCCTGGCCGAACCGTACGAGCCACTGCTCCAGGAACTGTCGATCGTCCGTCCCGTCCGGCTGCTCAGCCCGGCGTCGGTGGCCGCCGACGGCACGTTCGGGCAGCCGGTCGGCACCGGCGCGTGGAAACTGGACTCGACCAGCGCCACCGGTGCGGTGCTGACCCGCAACGACGACTACTGGGGCAGCCGACCCGAGGTGGAGCGGCTGGAGTTCCGCGTCATCCCGGACTCCCAGGCGCGCGCCGACGCCCTCACCAACGGCGAGATCGACCTGATCGGCGGCGCCTACCTCGCGCCGATCACCCCGATCGAGGCCAGGGCCCTCGGTGAACGCGACGACGTCACGCTGCTCACCGGCGCGCCGGACGTCTCCATCATGCTCGGGTTCAACCCGGACGGTCCGGCCGGCGACCGCGCCGTCCGGGAGGCCGTGAGCCGGGCCGTCGACACCACCTCCCTGGCGAGGACACTGCTGCTGGACTACGCCGAGCCGGCCCGGCGGGTGTTCCCGCCCGACGTGCCGGACTCCGGCACCGACCTGCCGATCGGATTCGACCGGGCGGCGGCGAACCGGGTCCTGGACGCCGCCGGATACGCCCGCGACGGCGACACCCGCGCCAAGAACGGCACGCCGCTCGCCCTGCGGCTGCTCGTCCCCGCCACCCCCGCCGAGGGCCAACTCGACCCCCGCACCATGGCCTCGGCGATCGCCGCCGCCCTCACCGAGGTGGGCATCACCGTGGAGATCGCCCCGGTCGACGCCGCCACCTACTACGACGAGCGGGCCGAGGGCCGCTACGACCTGACGTTCTTCGAGACCCTCGGCGCACCGTACGACCCGTCCAGCTCGATCGTGTCGCTGTTCACCAGCGGTGCGAGGGCCCCGCTGTGGGTCACCCCGCAGACCGAGGACCTGGTGGACAAGGCGCTGTACGCCCGCGACCCCGCGTCCCGCGCGGCGGCCCACCAGAACCTGTACGACGCGGTCGCCGCCGACGTCGGGTTCGTGCCGCTGGCGTACCGGCCGCGCCTGTGGGCGGTCCGCGACCGGGTGCGGGGCTTCGCCGTGCCGCCCAGCGACGTGGACCTCGAACTGACCGGGGTCACCCTCGGGTGACGGGGGCCGGGTGGCTGCGCCGCGTCGGCGGTCGGGTCGCACGGTGGACCGTCGACACCGTCGGCGTACTCCTCGCGCTCTCCGCCGGCACCTTCGCCCTCGTCCTGCTGGCCCGGGGCGACGCGGCGGCGATGCTCGCGGCGACCCGGGCCGGCCGCCCGGCCACCCCCGAACAGGTCGAGGCCGTCCGCGTCGAACTGGGCATGGACGCCCCGGCTCCGGTGCGGTACGTGCGGTGGCTGCGCGACGCCGTCACCGGCGATTTCGGTGTGTCGCTGCGCACCGACACACCGATCGGACCCGAGATCGCCGACCGGATCGGCGTGACCCTCGGCCTGGTGGCCGGCTCCACCGTGGTCGCCCTGACGGTGGGGGTGGTGGTCGGTGTCGCCGGGGCGGTGCTGCGTCGCGGCCCACTGCGCGGCACTCTGCGCGTCGGGGCGCTGCTGGCCACCTCCGTACCGGCGTTCTGGCTCAGCTACCTGCTCGTGCTGCTGCTGGCGCTCCGCCTGGGCCTGGTGCCCACCTCGGGCATGGCGGGCCCGGCGACCTGGGTGATGCCGATGGCGGTGCTCGGACTGCCGGCGGCCGGTGTCCTCAGCCGGGTGGTGGCCGTGACGCTGCGCGAGGCGCTCGACCGGCCGTACGTGCTGGCCGCGCAGGCCCGGGGAAGCTCACCGCTGTCCATCGTGTTCCGGGACGGCCTGCCCAACGCCGCCGGGCCGATCCTGTCGGTCGCCGGGTTCACCATCGGCACCCTGCTGGTGGGCACGGTGGTGGTGGAACAGATCTTCGGCTGGCCCGGCCTCGGCGCCTACTTCGTCCGGGCCGCCGCCGCCCGCGACGTACCGGCACTCCAGGCCAGCGCGCTCCTGCTCGGCGGCGGGTTCATCCTGGCCAACCGGCTCGCCGACGTGGTGCAGGGGCTCGTCGACCCGCGATCGCGCCGCACCGTCGGCCCACCCGGGACCCGTCGCGTCCCGGCCGTCCGGGGAGAGCCGACGTGAGCCGCCTCCCGAGGATCACCGGACACCTGCGGACCGCGATGGTGGCGCTGCCGCTGCTGGTGTTCGCGGTCGTCGGACTGCTGGCGCCGCTGCTCGCTCCGGCCGACCCGACCGCCAACGACCTGGCCGCGAGCCTGCTGCCCCCGTCGACCGAGCATCTGCTCGGCACCGACCAGCTCGGTCGCGACCAGCTCAGCCGGATCCTGCACGGCGCGCGGATCTCCCTCACCGTCACCGCGGCGGTCCTGGCGATCTCGGTGACCGTCGGCGTGGTGGTCGGCACGATCGCCGGGTACCTGGGCGGCCGGGTCGACCGGATCGTGGCCCGGATCGTCGACATGGCCGTCTCGCTGCCCGGCATGCTGGTGGCGCTGGCCGTCGTCGGCGTACGCGGTGCGGGCACGGAGAATCTCGTCATCGCGATGTCGTTGTGGGCCTGGTCCCCGTACGCCCGCATCGCCCGCGCCCGGGTCGCCGGTCTGCGCGACAGCCCGCACCTGGACGCCCTGCGGCTGCTCGGCGCCGGACCCGCCCGCATTCTCGGCCGGCACCTGCTGCCGCCCGCGCTCGGCCCGTGCCTGGTCTACGCCAGCACCGACGTCGGCGCCATCGTGCTCGGCGTGGCCACGTTGAGCTTCCTCGGCCTGGGCATCCCGCCCCCGCACGCCGAGTGGGGCCAGATGCTCGTCGAGGGGCGACCGCATCTGGGCTCGGCCTGGTGGCTGGCGTACCCGCCGGGCATCGCGATCACCGCGATCGTGTTCGCCAGCAACCTGCTCGGCGAGCGCCTGGCGGCCGGCGACGAACGCCCCTCGATCCTGCGGTGGGTGCTCCCGACGCGCCCGCGAATCCCGCGTCCGCCGTCGGCCGACGCGTCCCCTGCTCCCGGCGGACCTCCCGTTCCCGCCGGGGCTCCCGCTCCCGGTGACGCCGTGGCTGCCGGCGGTTCTCCCGGTGCCGGCGGTCCTTCCGCTCCGGGCGGACCTCACGCTGCGGGCGGACCTTCCGCTCCGGGCGACGACGCGGTTCGCGGCGTGCGGGACGGTGGCCTGCTGCGGGTCCGCGACCTCGTGGTCAGCTATCCGTCCGGCGGCGGGCGGCGTCGGGTCGTCGCGGGAGTCGACTACGAGGTGGCCCGGGGCGAGATCCTGGCGATCGTCGGCGAGAGCGGCAGCGGCAAGACCACCTCGGCGCTGGCCCCGTTCGGCCTGCTGGACCCGAGCGCGACCGTCTCCGGCTCGGCGACGCTGCGGATCGGACCCGACGTCCACGACTTCGTCGGCCTCGCCCCGTCCGCCCGCCGCCGACTCCACGGCCGCCGGGTGGGCGTGGTCTTCCAGGACAGCCTCGCCACTCTCAACCCGTTGCGGACCATCGGCGCGCACGTCGACGAGGCCGTCCGCAACGCCGGTCGCGGTGGCGGCCGGGCGGTGACCCGCCGCGTCACCGAGGACCTGCTGCGCCTGGCGGGCCTGACCGACCCGGCCACCGTCGCCCGGCGCCATCCGCACCAGCTCTCCGGTGGGATGCGGCAACGCGCGCAGATCGCCGTCGCCCTCGCCGGGCGACCCGCCCTGCTGGTCGCCGACGAACCCACCTCCGCCCTGGACGTCACCGTGCAGTCCCACCTGCTCGACCTGCTGGCCCGCCTCCGCGAGGAGCTGGACATGTCCATGATCATCGTCAGTCACGACCTGGCCGTGGTGACCCGGCTGGCCGACCGGGTCGCCGTCGTCTACGCCGGCCGGATCGTCGAGTCCGGACCGCTCGACGCCGTGACAGGTGACCCCGCCCACCCGTACACCCGTGGTCTGCTCGACGCCGTGCCCCGACCGGGAGCGGCACCCGGCACCCGTTTCCGCACCATGCCGGGGCGCTCCGGTGCCGGCCCGGACGACGGGCCGGGCTGTGCGTTCGCGCCCCGGTGCCCGATCGCGGTGTCCGCCTGCGCCCACGAGACACCCATACCGGTGACGGTGGACCCACGGATCGGGCACCGGTCGGCGTGCCTGCGGGCGCCCGGCCGCGCCGAGCTGCCGGCCGCCGTCGGTGAGCGGGACGGTGGCTGACCGATGCTGCGGGTGGACCAGGTCAGCGCCGGCTACTCCGGCTCCCGCGCAGTCCCTCGGGTGGTCGAGGAGGTCACGCTCCGGGTCGACGCGGGGGAGATCGTCGGACTCGTCGGCGAGTCGGGATGCGGCAAGACGACACTCGCCCGCGTGATCACCGGCTTGCACCGGCCGCACACGGGTGTGGTCCGGTTCGGCGGGGTGGACGTACACGGGCTGCGCGGTCGGGAGCTGCGCGCGCACCGGCGGCAGATCCAGATGGTCTTCCAGGACCCCTACCTGACCCTCAGCCCTCGCCAGACGGCGCGGCAGGCGGTGGCGGAGCCGCTGCACATCCACCGGATCGGCGACGCCCGGTCCCGGGCCGCGCGGGTCGCCGAACTGCTGGACCTCGTCGGGCTGGACCCACCGGCGGCTGACCGCCGACCCCGCGACCTCTCCGGCGGGCAGCGGCAACGCGTGGCGATCGCCCGGGCGTTGGCGCTCGGTCCCCGCCTACTGGTCTGCGACGAACCGGTCACCGCGCTCGACGTGTCGGTGCAGGCGAAGGTCCTCAACCTGATCTGCGACCTTCGTGACCACCTGGGGCTGGCCTGCCTGTTCATCTCCCACGATCTCGCCGTCGTCCGGCAGCTCGCCGACCGGATCGCGGTCATGCACCAGGGCCGCATCGTCGAGCAGGGCGCGACCGCGCAGGTCACCGCCGCGCCCCGCCACCCGTACACCCGCACGCTGCTCGCCGCCGCCCCCCGGATGTAAGGAGGGGTCCCCTGCTATCGCCTGGTGTATAGCAGGGGACCCCTCCTTACATCCGACCCCTCGGGAAAGCCTATCTTTTCAGTAGGTTTTAGGAGGTCAGTGAACTGGGGAGCGCCCGGCGGTAAGGGGATCGAAAGGGCTCCTCGGCATAGTCCTGGTCGCTGCGACATCGCGCGACAAGGGGGAGACATGCGGTTCAAGGTGTTGGGTCCGTTGACCATGATGCCGGGGCGACTGCCCAGCGCGCCGAAGCAACGGCAGTTACTCGCACTCCTGCTCCTGCACGCCAACACCGTCGTCACCATCGACGACTGTGTCGACGAGCTGTGGGGTGAGCAACCACCGCACAGCGCGCACTCCACACTCCAGACGTACGTGATGAACCTGCGCCGGGTGCTGCGCCTGGAGGCGGAGCCGCGCCACGGCGGTCGCATCGTCACCCGGGAACGCGGCTACGCCCTGCACCTGGAGCCGGGCGAGCTGGACCTGGAGGACTTCCAGCGGGTGGCCGGCGACGGCAGCGAGGCGCTCGCCGCCGGCCGGTACCCGGAGGCGGCCCGGCTGCTGCGCGCGGCGCTGGACATGTGGCGCGGCCCGGCCCTGGTCGACGTGCAGGCCGGTCCGATCCTGCGGGGTCGTCTCGACGGCCTGCGCGAGGTGCACCTCGCGGTGCAGGAGGAGCGGGTCGAGGCCGACCTGCGGATCGGTCGGCACCGCGAGCTGCTGGGCGAGCTGCGCACACTGGTACGCCGGCATCCCACCCACGAGAACCTCTGCGCCCAACTGGTGCTGGCGCTGTACCGCAGTGGCCGTACCACCGAGGCGCTGGCCGAGCTGCGGCACCTGCGCACCACGCTCGGTGAGCGGTTCGGGCTGGAGCCGTCACGGCGACTACAACGCCTGGAACGGGCCGTGCTGCGCGCCGAACCCGCCCTGGACCTGCCCGTCGGGTCGTCCGCCGACCGCAGTGTGCACCACCTGCTCGTCAACTGACCACCGTCACCGTCGCGAAGGAGGCAGCCATGCCGGTCACCGAGCCCGCCCGCACCCGCCCGCCCGTCATCGACGCCCGCACGTACGCCGAGATCCTGCAGTTCTACGCCCGGCACTTCCAGCTCCTCGACGAGGGTCGGGCGGAGGAGTGGGCGGACCAGTTCACCGAGGACGGCGAGTTCGCGCAGAACGTCAAGCCCGAACCGCGCCGGGGCCGGTCCGCGATCGCCGCCTCCATGCGCCGCGGAATGGACAGCATCGCCGAGCGTGGGCTCATCCGCCGGCACTGGTACGGCGCCGTGACGGCCGAACCGGCGGGCGAGGACACGGTGCGGACCCGCTACTACGCGACGGTGTTCGAGACCTCGCGCGGCGGTGGCGAGGCGCGGGTGTACCTCAGCACCACCGCCGAGGACGTCCTGGAACGGCGCGGCGACGGCTGGTTCGTCCGCCGTCGCCACGTCGCCCATGACGGGACCTGAGCCGGGGCGGCGGTCCGGTCCGGACCGCCGCCGCACGGCGTCCGGGCTAGTAGTCCAGACCGCCGTCGACGTGCAGCACGTGCCCGTTGACGTACGAGCTGTCCGGCGAGGCGAGGAAGAGCACCGCCCGGGCCACCTCGTCACCGGTCGCGGCCCGGCCCGACGCCAGCGATCCGCGCAGCCGACCCCAGAGCCGTTCGTTGGCCAGGATCTGGCGACCCATGCCCTCGTCGACGACGCCGGGTGCGACGGCGTTCACGGTGACGCCGTCGCCGCCCAACTCGGCGGCGAGAACCCGGGTCAGCGTCTCGATCGCCGCCTTCGACACGCTGTACGCGCCGGCCCCCACGATCGGCCGCCGGGCCAGCAACGAGCTGACCGTGACGACCCGTCCGGCACCGGAGGCCCGCAGCAGGGGCGCGGCGGCCTGTACGCAGTGCAGCACGCCGGTGAGATTGGTGGCGAGCACCTCGTCCCACTGCGACACCGGCAGGCCGACCAGCGGACCGGGTCGGCTGATCCCGGCGTTGGCGACCAGGATGTCCAACCCGCCGTACCGGTCCTGCACGCCGGCCACCAGCGCGTCGACGGAGGCCCGGTCGGTCACGTCGACCGGGAACCGGTCCCCGTCCTCCGGTGCGCCACGCGACGCGGACACCACCGTGGCGCCGGCGTCGGTGAGTGCCCGTGCGATGACCCTGCCCAGGCCGGCCGTGCCGCCGGTGACCACCGCGACCTTTCCCTTGAGGACCATGAGAACTCCCTTCCGCGTCTGCCGGACCACCGGTCCGGTCCTGTCGTGGCCGGTGCAGCGCACCGACCGTCGTCCACCGCTACACCGACGTGACGAGCGGGCCGCCGTGCAGGTGGACCATCTCCCGGACGACCGGCCGCGACGGCAGGTACGCCCCGGGCACCTCGCCGCGTTCCTCCGCGTACGCCCGGTGCAGGTTGGCGACGAGCCGCTCCGCCTCCGGCAGGTGGGCGAACGGATGCCCGGTGGCGCTCCGGGCCGCCGCCAACGCGGGCAGCCGGTCGGCGAGGCCCCGCCGGGCCAGCCCCCGCAGCCAGCGCAGGTACGCCTCGGTGTCGTCGAGGACCTCCGGCCCGGTGACCTCACCGTGCCCGGACACCACCACCCGGGGTCGCAGCGCCCGGAGCCGTGCCAGCGCGTCCAGCGACCCGGTCACCGATCCCATCAGCACGAAGGGCGTCCGTCCCGAGAAGACGACGTCCCCGGCGAACAGCACCCGCCGCTGCGGCAGCCACACCACCACGTCGTTGGTGGTGTGCGCGGGACCCACGTGCATCAGCTCGACGCGTACCCCGCCGGGGTCCAGGGTGAGCTGCTCGCGCAGCGTCACGTCGGGCAGGCGCAGCCGGATCCCGGACCAGTCCACGTCGGGCCAGAGTTCGCGCATGGCCAGCCCGGTCCGCGCCATCTCGGCGTGCGCCAGGTCGTGCGCCACGATCTCGGCGTCGGCCGGGAAGACGCAGTTGCCGAAGACGTGGTCACCGTGATGGTGGGTGTTCACCACCACCTGCGGACGGTCCGGCGCGACCCGGCGTACCTGCGCGAGCAGCGCCCGGGCCCGATCGCGGGTGGCGGCGGTGTCCACCACCACGACCCGGTCGGTGCCGACGACGATGCCGGCGTTACCGACACACCAGCCGCCCGGCCGCTGGACGTACGCGTACACGTCCGGTGCCACCGGCACCAGCGTGGCTCCTGGCTGGTCCGTCATCTCACCTCCGGTCGCACCGCGGGGTCACCGCCCCCAGTGAGCCCAACCGGGCTCGGTTCCGGCTGGAGAAGCCGTCTCGACCGGGAGGTCCGGCGATGACCATCGACGTCCTGGGTGGCCTGCGGGTCGGTGGCCCCGACGGTGACGCCGGCCCCACCGCGCCCAAGCAACGACAACTGCTCGGCCTGCTGGTGCTGCGCGCCGACCAGGTGGTGCCGGCCGCCACCTGCATGCGGGAGCTGTGGCACGACCATCCGCCGCGCAGCGCGGCGACCACCCTGCAGACGTACGTCATGCACCTGCGCCGGGTCCTGGCACACGCCGACGTGCCGGCGCGGGTGGTCACCTGCGGGCACGGCTACCGCCTGCGCGTCGACCCGCTCGACACCGACCTCGGCGTGGTCCACACGCGGGTACGGGAGGGGGAGGAGCGGGCCGCGGCCGGCGACCCGACCCGCGCCGCCCGATCGTGG